>JAIMZO010000038.1 GCA_020054965.1 Spirochaeta sp.
AGCTTGGGGACCATCATCCTGTATATGCCTTGGAAGGTTCCATCGCAGTTGCTGGTTCCTTGGTGCAATGGGCACGTGATAACCTGAAACTGGTGGAAAATCCCCAGGAGCTGGACAAGCTGGCCTGCAGTGTGCCAGACTGCGGCGGGGTATACATCGTTCCGGCATTCAGTGGATTGTTTGCACCCTATTGGCGGTCGGATGCACGTGGTGTCATTGCCGGTTTGACCGGGTATGTCAATCGTGCCCATCTGTGCAGGGCAATCCTTGAGGCAACAGCATTCCAGGTCCATGATATCTATAAGGCCATGGAAAGGGACAGCCACATCGTGATGCCCAGCTTGAAGGTTGATGGGGGAATGACAAACAGCAAGCCGTTGATGGAGTTTCAGGCTGACCTGTTGGGTGTTCCGGTCATCAGGCCCTTGATCGTGGAGACCACGGCACTTGGTGCTGCCTATGCAGCAGGGTTGTCTGTTGGTGTTTGGAAGGATTTCGATGAATTGTCTGCCTACTGGAAGGAAGGCAAACGGTGGGAAGCGAATATGAGCGAGGAAGAACGCGAACAGAAAGTCCAATTCTGGAAGAAAGCGGTGAATCGCACCCTGGATTGGGAGTGCGAGGAGAAGGAGTAGCAGTTGTTGGTGGTTGGCGATGCATTGCATTCCATGATTTCATTGCTCCGTCCTGCTTTGCAGGTCGGTTTTCTTGCATGGTTGTTCTATCGATTCTATGCAACCATAGCCCAGACGAAAGCCCAGCAGCTGGTGAAAGTCTTGGTGGTAATGTTTGCGTTCTATGCAGTGAGTTATATCCTTAAGCTGGATGTTTTGCTCTGGTTTTTCCGGTATATATCCATCCCTGCAACCATTTTTATCTGTATTGTTTACCAGCCTGAGCTCAGGCGTTCCTTCACCCAGCTCTGGAGTGGCCGAAGCAGGTTGTTCCGCATAGGAACACAGACCACCAGTAGTGATCAGATTGACTCAATTCTCAACGCATGCAATGTATTGGTGAACAAGCGAAGGGGTGCCTTGATTGTGTTCCCCCGTCGTCTGGGGATCAAGAACATCACTGACAGTGGGACAAGACTCAATGCCGACCTATCCACCAGTTTGATTCTTACCGTCTTCGACCATGACACTCCGTTGCATGACGGAGCAATGGTAATACAAGGTGGAAAAATACTTGCTGCAGGGTGCTACCTGCCCCTCAGTGAGCAAACAGACATCAAGAAAAGTTTTGGTACGCGACATCGGGCTGCACTTGGTTTGGCCGAGGAATCTGATGCTGTTGTCTTGATTGTCAGTGAAGAGACAGGGGCGATCAGCATGACCTATAATGCCAACCTTTACTATGATCTCGACACCGGTACCATCAAACGAATGTTGTTGGCGCTCTTCAGTTATCATGATATAACCCCAGAGGATTTGTTACAGGAGACGGGTAGTGATGAAGCTGAATAAGTATCTGCAAGGAGTGCTTTCCAACTGGCCAGCCAAGGTCTTGTCCTTGGTGTTTGCCATGTTGGTGTATGCCTTTATCCAATACTCCACCATGGGGGCGAGGGTGGTTTCCATCCCCATTGAAGTGTACCTTCCCCCCTCCCTGGAAGCAGCGAGCCTGGTTCCCTCATCGATTGAGGTGAGTATCCAGGGTAACGAGGATATCATCTATCTCATCAATCCAGAATCCATCAAGGCAAGTCTTGACTTCTCATCGGTTGGTGAGGCTGGTATTGCCACCGCTCCAGTAGTCCTCAGATACGAAGAAGACGTCTTTGAGAGTGCAGGTATTGCACTGCGGGCAGAGCCCCAATACTATCGGATTTTCTTCAATGAAGGGAGCGATTTCTGATGGTCAGTGGTATTGGTGTCGATGTAGTGAATATTCAACGGATGGAAAGACTCTCAGAACATGTGAAGTCCAGGATGTTTCATCCAAGGGAGCTTGAAGAGGCGAAGATGATGGCAGAGGGTGTCCAGGCTGAATTTCTTGCAGGTAGATTTGCTGCAAAGGAAGCTCTCGGGAAAGCCCTTGGAACAGGTCTTGTCCATCTTTCCTTGCAGGATATCTGGGTCGAGAGAGCCGCCTCCGGGAAGCCGGAACTGCGTTTTAAAGGAAGCGTTCAGGCATTGATTGGACAGAGGACCGTGATGCTCTCCATCAGTCATGACAATCCTGTTGCCATAGCAATGGTGGTTCTTCTAGGAGCTGGTAATGCCACGAACTGATTGGAGACGCCCCCCCTTGCAACAGATCGATCCCTCCTGCCGGCGTATCCGCCTGACGGTCTCGTATCATGGTTCCCACTACAGTGGTTGGCAACGGCAGCATAATGCCCTCACCGTTGTCCAGGTTCTTGAAGAGGCTGTAAAAACCATGATTGGGGAAGATGTGGAAATTGTAGGAAGTGGAAGAACAGACAGCGGGGTGCATGCGCTTGGACAGGTCTGTCATATGGATATACGGAATCAGAAAGTCAGAGCGGAAAAATTTGCTCTCGCTCTCAATCGTCTGCTTCCCCATGATATCAGGATTTTGGAAAGCAGTGAGACTGACGGCACATTCCATGCCCGTTTTACTGCAATGGCACGCATGTACCGCTACTACTTCAAGAGAGAGCGGGATATGACCGCCTTCGACCAAAGCTTGGTAGCAAAGGTGAAGCAATTCCCTTCTCTTGATCTGCTTGACGGGTATGCTTCCTGCATTCGGGGAACACATGATTTTACGACATTTACTGCAAGCGGGGATGTGTCTTCCAGTAAGTGGCGTGATATCTATGAATCCTACTGGAAGATGGAAACAGACCGCTGGGGCGGGGAACTCTTGACCTATACCATTTGTGGAAATGCTTTCTTGTACAAGATGGTACGTTCCTTGGTTGGTTCGATGATGGATTTTGCTGCGTCCGGCATGACGGTAGAGGAATTTTCTTCTGTCCTCTCCAGCAAGGATCGCCGTAGGGCTGGACGAACCGCCCAATCATGTGGTCTGTATCTGTACAGGATCAGCTACGATGAGGCGGAGTACGCCTGGTTTGAGGAGAAGCATCATGAATGAACATGAAGGGAAGCGGGAACAGTTGGCTTCTGCTCTGATGGACTTTATCTATCTGTGTGATGAAGCGGAGGCGGTGATAGGAAACAAGGATGTAACCTACAGCGAACGTGTGGATTTCTCCTCCGTAGTTGATGCAGTGCTCCCACTCCCCTTGGACAAGAATTCCATTCAAGGAACCAACCTCAAACAGCTTGAGTCATTGGTCAGCAGATGTTCCAGGTGCAGACTCAGTGAGGGTCGCCTCCATACGGTTTTTGGGGAAGGTGTTGTTCCTGCCCGTCTGATGGTTATTGGAGAAGGTCCAGGGGCAGAGGAAGATGCTTCTGGACGTGCGTTCGTGGGACGAGCAGGCAAATACCTGGACAGCTGGCTTTCCTCCATTTCCATGGACCGTGAAACCAATGTCTACATTGCCAACATTGTCAAATGCCGCCCTCCGGGGAATAGGAATCCCCAAAGTGATGAGGTACAAGCTTGCATTGGGTATCTCAAGCGACAGATCCAACTTGTCAAGCCGGAGATCATCTTGCTTGTGGGATCCGTTGCAGCTCGCTCCTTACTGGATGTTACAGACGGTGTGGGAAAGTTGCGTGGCAGGTTCCATCGGTATGACGGGGTTCCTGTACTGGTGACCTATCACCCGGCGGGGGTGCTGCGCAATCCTGAATATCGTAGACCGGTTTGGGAAGACTTGAAAAAAGTAGCAGCCTATTTGAATATCCAGCTCCCCAGGAGGTCGTGATGCCCGGATTTGTTGAGGTGTTGCTCGATCTTCCCCTGGACCAGTCTTTCACCTACCAGATTCCTGAGGGTATGGAAGAGAAGGCTTGTGTGGGGCATCGGGTTGTCGTCCCCTTTGCAAGGCGGGAGATGACAGGCTACATCATCGAGACCATCCCTGAGGTGGAAGCGACCTATACGATCAGGGAAATCAAGCGGGTCATCGATGACACCCCGCTCTACAACAAACAAACCATTGCCCTTGCTGAGTGGATGAGTCGTTTCTACCTCTGCAGCAGGGGGGAAGCATTGAGTATGATGATCCCGGGAGGCAGGAGAGACAGCAGCATTCCTGCCTTGGAGAGTGAAGAAGATCTTCTCTTTGGTCGAATTGATACACTCAGCGATGAGCAGCAACATGCCATTGATACCATCTTGAAACGCGAGAAGCCGATGTATTACCTCTATGGTGTAACCGGTAGTGGAAAGAGTGAGGTATTCCTTCGCTCTGCAGAAGAGGTCATCAAAGAAGGGAAGTCTGTCATTTACCTGGTGCCGGAAATTACCCTCACCCATCAGTTGGCAAGACTGGTCACCAAACGGTGTTCCCAGCGGGTGGCAATCCTGCACTCTGCCCTGACGCCAAGCCAACGGCTCAAGGAGTGGAAGAGGATCATCGCAGGTGAGGTGGACCTCGCAATAGGGGCTCGAAGTGCAGTCTTTGCCCCGTTTCCGAATCTTGGTTTGATCATCTTGGACGAGGAACATGAGAGCAGCTACAAGAGTGGCAATACTCCCAGGTATCATGCCCGTCAAGTAGCCCAGAGACGATGTCAGAGTGAAGGGGCTACCCTGGTCATGGGGAGTGCAACCCCTTCATTGGAAGCTTGGGCCTTGATGGAGGAGAACAAGCATGTAGGTTCACTCCACTTGCAGAACCGGGTCAGCGGTGGCATCATGCCCATCATAGAGGTGGTAAACCTCTCCTACGAGAAGAACCTGATCAGCAAGACGTTGCAAGAGAGAATCAAGGAGACCCTGAACAAGAAAAAGCAGACCATTCTGTTCTTGAACAGACGAGGTTTCTCCTATTTCTTCCACTGCAACAGTTGTGGGTATGTACTGCGTTGTCCACACTGTGCAGTAGCACTTACCTACCATAAGGGTACGGGCCAGATGGTCTGCCACTATTGTGGGTATCGCACAAAACCGATGCGCTTCTGCCCTGAGTGCAACTCCCTTGATGTCAATTATAGCGGTTTCGGCACGGAGATGGTGGAAGAGGAGATTCGTCGCCTCTTCCCGTCTGCACGTATTGCACGATTGGATACCGATAGTGCCAAGAAAAAGGGTGAGATCGGGAAAGTAATCAAGGCATTCAGGGATGGGGAGATTGATATTCTCCTCGGGACACAGATGGTCGCAAAAGGACTTAATTTCCCGCTCGTTGAATTGGTGGGGATCGTACTTGCAGATAGTGGATTGAATATTCCTGACTTTCGTGCCCAGGAGAGGACATTCAGCCTCCTGGTTCAGGTCTCAGGGAGGGCAGGACGGTACAACGACCAGGGACGGGTGATTATCCAGACCTATCACCCTGAGAATCCTGCAATTCAATATGCATTGCAGTCTGATGTACAGGGATTTTACGCCCAGGAGCTTGCAATTCGCAAGCAGACGGGATTTCCACCCTATAGTCGATTGATCAACCTGGTATTCAGGGGCCGCAATCAACAGAAGGTTGAGCAAGAGGTCCAGAAATTCTCGGCCCATATTGAGCAACTCACAGTCAGGGGAGGCGCAGAAGTGTTGTGTTCCAGTGAGTGTCCTCTGGAGAAAATAGCTTCAAACTGGCGCTATCACTTGCTGGTCTCAGGCTCCCAAGCCTCCCTGGTCCATCACTTGGTGGCAAAGGCCCTCTCTGATTACACCCCACCGCGGGGTGTCTATCTGGAGGTGGATCTTGATCCTTTGCAATTGCTCTAAAACTTCTCTACGCATAGCCCGCATCCAATCGTTATGGGAAACTTCAAGCTCGCTCATATTCATGATAACGTTGACCATTGCAACAGGTGTTGGTATAGTTTGGTATTATGTTAGATATATATACACTTGGAGAAGAGGTACTACGAGAGAAGTGCCAGAAAGTAACCGAATTTGATAACGCGTTGAGGATATTGGTCGATGCAATGTTCGACACCATGGACGAAGCAGATGGGGTAGGGCTTGCAGCTCCCCAGGTTGGGGTGACCCAACGTTTGTTTGTCATCCATATCCGTGGAGAAGAGAAGCGTGCCTACATCAATCCGCAGATCATCGAGACCTCCATTGAGACTTCTACGGATGAGGAAGGGTGTCTCTCCATCCCAGGGGTTTGGCACGATGTACAGCGCCCAGCCCGCGTAACCGTACAGGCACAGGATGTCGAGGGGAAAGTATTCCAGGTCAAGGCTGATGGCTTGCTTGCACGTGCACTCCAGCACGAGAACGATCATCTCAATGGGGTCTTGTTCATCGATCGCTTGAGTGACGAAGAACGTGAGAAGATAATACAAGCCTACGAGAAACGAAACAAATCCCAGAGGAGAAAGAAGCGTTGAGGATTCTCTTTGCCGGTACTGCCGAAATTGCAGTTCCCTCATTACGGGCCTTGTCACAGCACTATGATATCGCTGCGGTACTCACCAATACTGACAAGCGGGGTGCAAGGGGCAAGGCCCTTGTTGCACCTCCGGTTAAGGTAGCTGCCGAAGCATTGGGTCTTCCAGTGTTGCAATTTGATCGTCTTGGCCGTGAGGCACGGGAGGCTGTAAGCATCTATGGGTGTGATACGCTTGTCTGTTTTGCCTATGGAAGACTGTTCGGTCCAAAATTCTTGGGGCTTTTCCCCTTTGAGCAACTGAATATACATCCCTCATTGCTTCCTTTGTTGCGTGGGCCAAGTCCCATACAAGGGGCAATTCTCTCCCAAGCCAGTGAGAGTGGCATCAGTATCCAGCGAATTGCATCCGAGATGGATAGCGGCGATCTCCTGCTTGCTGAGCAATTTCCTCTCAATGGTGATGAAACTACGGAAAGTCTATCCGCTTTTGTGGCAGAGAAGGCTGCGGATCTTGTCGTAAGGGCTCTCTCCAGATTGCAGCGGGGTACCGCGGTATTTTCCCGCCAGAGTGGGGAAGCAACCTATACGAAACTGATAACCCCGGAAATGGCTGTATTGGATTTCTCAAATCCTGCGAAGGCGCTGCATGCACAGATCAGGGCAATGACGCCTTGGCCAAAAGCACGGACAACCTACCAGGGACAGACCCTTTTCATAACAGGTGTTCATGGAACGATAGATGAGATAGATGAAGATCCTTGTGATGCAGAGGTTCCTGCAGGAACGGTGATTGCAAAACAGAAGGGAAAAGGGATTGCCGTCGCAACATCTGAAGGATTGCTTTGGGTGACACGTCTACAATTGGAAAAACGCAAGGAAATGGATTGGCAATCCTTTCTCAATGGTAATCAGGATTTCTTGGGATCCAGGCTGGGGTAACGCATGAGACGTATTGTGGTTTTTGCACTTCTCGTATTTTTAGGTCTTCCGTTGTCGGCAACCACAGGAAAGGTTGCCCTTGTCCTCTCGGGAGGTGGGGCTCGGGGATTGGCTCACATTGCAGTCCTTGAAGCTGTTGAAGCGAGGGGCATTCCCGTCGACATGGTGGTTGGTACCAGCATGGGAGCGTTGGTTGGGGGGCTCTACAGTGCTGGATATTCTCCCTTGGAAATCCGTAATCTTCTGGAAACCTATGATATGGTTGGTCTTTTCTCCACTCCTCCACTTGAAGAGGCTGAACCTGATGATGAGGTTTTCTCCTATAAAAACAACCAGGTTTTCTCACTGGGGTTTGGTGAACAGGGTTTGGGAAATGCTCCTGCCCTGATCGGTGACCAACGAATCCTGGAGCTTTTAGGATATTTATTTGCACGATATCCCAATACCATGGATTTTTCGGACCTTCCCATTCCGTTTTACTGTGTTTCAGCTAATGCTGCCACGGGAGAGCGCATTGTCCATAGCGAGGGGTCGTTGGTTACGGCAATCAGGAGTAGTATCTCCATTCCTATCGTTTTTACCCCGTTCCCGCTGGGAGACGGCATCCTTGCCATTGATGGCGGGGTGGTTGACAATCTTCCCATCGAGCTGGCCCGAAGTCTTGGAGCGGAGTATGTCATTGCAAGTGATGTGAATGCCTTGGGAATACAGGACGCTGCCGAACTTGAGAGCCTCTCAGCAATGGCAATGCAGACCGTTGTGTTGCTTACCCAGGACAAAGCGACCGCTCAACATCCTTCGGCTGATGTACTTGTGCTCCCAGAGCTGAAAAACATGTTCACCTTGGATTTCTCAGCACATGAGCAGATTATCGAAGCAGGGTGGAAAGCTGTGGATGAGCAAGATGCAGCATTCGATGCGCTTGCCGAAACACTCTCCCAGACTCGTCCCCTTGTTCCGAGGGACGCCATGCGAATTGGTTCCTATTCTCTCCTATCGACCCCCAAGATCCTACAGATTGAGGTAAAGGACATCTCCTTGAAGCCGGGTGCCAGCATTCCTGAATCGTTCATGTTTTCAGATTTCTTGGGCAGGAGACTCAATGCACAAACTGCAACGGAGTTGAATCTCAAGCTTCGGGAAATCAAGAATGCCTATGGTCTGACCACGCTCAGTTATGAGATGGCCAGCGATGGGAAGCTGATGATCTACGCGCGGAGTTTTGGGCGAAGGGATAGGAATATCAGCATGGGCTTCCATGCTGATACCGGCTTTTCTACTGCATTGCCCTCAGGGTTTGCCTGGTATCGTGCTGACGCGTATTTGGATGCATCCCTCGGTGGATTGGGAAAGAAGCAGGACTTTACCTTCTGCGTCAATGCAACACTCGGTCAGGAGTCAGGAATGGCCCTCAGTTTCTCTTTTCCTCTGCTTAGTGGGAGTAAGGGGAGTATCGATGCAGTAGTGAAAGCCAGTTATGGAGTAGGGGCGATGACTCCCCTTTCAGCAATAATCAATGCAAAGCGAAGTGCTCCCTTGGATCGTATGTTTGATAGTGGTGCAGGCTTTCAGTTCCGGTTCGGAAAGTACGGAAGGGCTTCCCTGCAAGGTAGCTATCTGCTTGTTTCCGTGAATGATTCAACCTACACTAAACAGTTTTATGCCTATCCGGTGGGAGAGGCTACTGTTTCCTATGGGAATCTAACATCCCGCTTTGCTACCTCGGGTTTCCGCCTTGAAGCGTTGGGGAGGCTTGGGTATCAGGAGGGGTTGACCCACTCACTACGGATTGGATGGAGACAATCGTTTGTCATTACCTATCGCGACAGCCTGAGCTATGCAACCCAACTTTCCCTGATGAGGGAGCCATTCCCCTTTATTCAGAGCTATGCAAATCTGGGAGGCATCGACCAGATGGTCAGTTATGGTCCGCTCTTCCTTCGTCGTGATATTGCCTTTATGGAGGTGAATTGGCAACACAGGCTATCCGAACTGCTTGGATATCCAGCCTTTGGGAAACTCTCCCTGCATGGGGCTGTGTATGATGCATATGATCCCTATAGTGGATTGCCTCCTACCGAAGATGCCTATTTCAGTTCCAAAGTCTGGGACATGGGACTGGCACTCATGCTTGGCCTCGATACCCCGATAGGGGAGGTTGTTGCCTCATTGGGGACAAGTCTCGCTGGAGAGGTTTCTTTCGCGTTGGGAGTCTATTGATGAGCGAGGTCTACAGGTCATATGCCACCCATCTTCATGAAGTGTATCATGGGCGTGTATACCGAATAGGGGTGGAGGGCTACTTCTCCTGTCCAAATCGCAACCATGATGGGAGTGGTGG
>JAIMZO010000001.1 GCA_020054965.1 Spirochaeta sp.
GTGTGAGAACAACACCCTCTTCAATGACATACGCTTCGGCTACACCTTGCACCATTACATCCTGGGTTGTCAATGAAACATTGCGCAGCCTGATACCTCTTCCCTCGGGAGTAGGGAGTGCTTCATACATCTCACTTTCACTCACCGGTTCCAAATGCTCATTTGCCATCGTGAATGTACAGCCGGAAATCACCAGATCACGGATGGGAGACTCAGGGAGCCCTACAATGAAGGCAGTACTCGATCTGATATTGGTACTTGTGCATCCTTCAATGGTGACATGCTCGATATGGGGCGTTGTAGGAGTCACCGGTTTCCTCGCTAGGGAAAAATCTTCAGCATCCAGACTACCACAGCGGTAGTACATATTCACCGTGAGCGGACAGAGGTTGTTGTCCATCCTGATATCCTGGAAATGCAGGTCAGATATATACCCACCCCGACCTCTTCGGGTCTTGATCCTGATACCCCTGTCGGTACCATCAAAGAAACAGGAACGAACCACCACATCATGGATACCTGCAGCGGTCTCACTACCGATAACGGCCCCCCCATGGGCGTGTCTCACGGTACATCCCTCGACAAGGATATCACTGGTTTTCCGGTTCACGGCAACCCCATCCTTTCCGCTTCCACTCTTCAGTGCAATCCCGTCATCTCCTACGTCGATCAAGCAATTCTTGATCGTCACAAAAGAGCAAGAGTCAACATCAATCCCATCAGTGTTGGGTGCATCCGGTGGGTTCATGACAGAGAGGTCCTTGAGAATGATGTTTGTGCTGTAGAGGGGGTGAACGGTCCAGAAGGGACTGTTCTGTATGGTCAGTCCCTCAATCTTCACATTATTGCTTTCCCTGATCTGCAACAAGGAAGGACGAAGGAATTGACTCTGACGGCCTCCTCCACCACCACTCTGTCTCTCATAACCAGGGTTCAACTTGGCCAGTTCAGTCTCGATGGCTGAGACAGGACCGTTCTGGGTATTTCGTTTCTGTTGAGCGGTTGTCCACCACCAGGGACCACTTCCATCGATGATGCCCTTCCCACGAAAGATGAGACCATCTGATTCATTGATCAGCAAACAAGGATGCATGCAGTAACAGTTAACCCCTTCCCATCGTGAATAGAAAGGTCGGTAGAGGTTCTCGTCGGCAATGAACCGTATGGTTGCACCTGTTTCAAATTCCACCACAAGATTTGTTGCCGTGATGTGTATTGGGCCGCTCAGGTACTCTCCTGGGCCGATACGCAAGAGCCCTCCCTTTTGCAAGCTTTCAAACGCCCGTTTGAAGACTTCGCTGTTGTCAAACTGCCCGTCCCCGATGGCACCAAAGTCTGCCAGCGTATATTCCTTGTTCATGCAATTACCTCTTTCTTTACTTTTATCATCCTGTCTCCTACAATACCAGCTATGAAACAGTTAGGAATCAGAGCTCATGATCTTGGTACCTTCGATACCATCAGCGACCTTGCCAGCGAAATTTCCCTCTATGGGGATTCAATCCCCATTCAGCTCGCTTTGAAAAAAGTTCTCAGGAACGCTCCTGATGCAGAAGACTACAGTGAGCAGTTCATCATCTCCGTTCGAGATGCACTCAATGCGAAAGGTGCATACGTAGGAGTTTTTGGAAGCTACATCAATCCCGTACACCCTGACAAGGCAGCGAGGGATGCAGAGTTGCGTAAATTTGAAAACCACCTAAAATATGCCAACCTCCTTGGATGCCCTTTGGTGGGAACCGAAACCGGTTCCTTCCACCCTGGCAACTCCTACCACAGCGAGACTGCAAGTGCCAAAGTACTCGACATCTTCTACCGTAGCATAGAAAGGCTCCTTGAAGCTGCCGTAAAGTATGATGCAATCATCGGCATCGAAGCGGTAAGTAAACAGCATACCATCAGCACCATCCCAAGAATGGCAACCTTGATGGAAAAGTTCGACAGTCCCCACCTCAGAGTCATCTATGACCCGGCAAATCTTGTCCCATGGATCGGGATAAGCGAGGCAGATGGCAGTGTCATGGGCACTCCCTCATTTGCCGCCCAGAAAGACTTCTTCTGCTCCGCCCTCGATGCATTCGGGGATAAGATTGCAGCAATCCACGTCAAGGACTACAAGCTTAACGACCAAGGCATAAAGGTCGGGGATCTTACGGTAGGGGATGGGGTTCTGGACTGGAAATTCCTTTTCGGGGAACTGAGAAGGCGAAATATCGAAGTCCCTGCCCTGCTCGAAGATCTTACGGTCTCTACCTTGAAGGAAACACTTGCATTACTCTCTACATACTGAACCATACCAGAAGAGCCCTCAAGAGCTTTTCATGGCAGGTTTTTGTATCTTTCCGTACTCTACAACAAGAGCGGTTGCTCGAAGGAGACAGGCCGCTTGTTGTCGGAAAGGACCTTGGAAAGGTAGTTTGTATCCAGCTCAAGCTCTGATACCAAGCGAAGCAGCACCTCTTCCGGTACAAGATTCTGCTCACAGAAGAGAAATACCAGCGCCTTTTCCGCAATATTTTGCGGGAGCAGGGCATTGAAGAAGATTTCTTCGTCTCTCTTCCCCCGGTAACGTTCACAGAAATTCTCATAGAGCATCGACTGCTCAATATTTCCCTTCAGCGCAGCAAGTTCATTTCTCAGTGGCTTCTCATCTCCACGGGAAGCAAGTTCTCCCAGTGGTTTGAGGTGGAAGAATGTATACTCCTTCCCGGGAAGATAGTGATGTTCATCACAACGTGCGGCATAGTTCGGCTCCAGGGTGCTATCCTTATGGGAATCCCCACCAACGATGATCAGAGGATCAAAATAGAGTGCAGGGCACTCCTTACCTTCCACCTGGTAGTATCGATAGGTATAGAATGCATCACTGATACAGTCTGGATGTTCACAATACGCAGTAAGTGGGATTACATCTGTTGCGATATCGAGCATCAACCGTGCAGTGGAATTGAACAGGTCCCGACGGAAGTTCAGGATCAAGGTAGGGAATATGAACATAACCCCACGTTCATAACTATGATTACGTACCACATAGGCAAGCCGTTCATCAAAGAAGGATGCTTCATCAATGATAAAGGTTCCTACAGTAGGATTGTCCTGAAGCACTCTCTCCAAACCAAAAGAATCCCTGATTCTCGCAATATTCCTCCCACAGCTTACATATCCACTGCGGTAGCAGAGCGCATCCTCAGGATAATCGGTAAACCGGGTGCCATCGATCTCGGAACGGATGAAGAAGACTTTCCGGCGATCAACCTGCCCACTACTGGTCAGGTTTCTTACCTTCTCTCCCTTCCTCTGTGCAATGGCAGCATCCCGCCATACCCGTGCTGCAAACTCAGTCTTGCCCGAGCCCATGGGTCCTATCAGCAGAACCCTTCGCCCGGGCGAGGTAAAATCAAAATGCGAGAATGTTTCATGGACATCAAGCGTGGGAAACCCCAGACTCTTGAGGAAATCGGCACTTTCAATCTTCTGTTCAATTCGCGCCATTCGACCCCTCTACAATTGCAATGCCGCTTGAGGCCCCGATTCTTGTGGCCCCTGCTTCAATCATTGCAATGGCATCCTCGTATGTACGTACTCCTCCAGAGGCTTTGACGCCCAACTCTGGCCCAACTGTCTTACGCATCAAGGCAATATCCTTGGTTGTTGCTCCACCGGTGGAGAAACCGGTAGAAGTCTTTACAAAGTCTGCACCGCTGGCTTTTGCCAACCTACAGGCACGTACTTTTTCCTCTTCATTCAAAAGACAGGTCTCGATGATGACTTTCAGGTGTGCATTTCCACAAGCCTTCTTCACTGCAGTAATATCATCCTGTACCAAATCATCATCATGGTTCTTCAAGAACCCGATATTGATGACCATATCAACCTCTTCGGCCCCAGCTTTCACTGCTGTCTTGGCCTCAAAGGCTTTACTCTCTGTAGCCATTGCACCCAAAGGGAACCCAACCACGGTACAGACCTTTACATCGCTCTTTTCCAACAATTTTACACAGAGAGGCACCCAGCAACTGTTTACACATACTGAAGCAAAATGATATTGGGCTGCTTCCTTGCAAAGTTTCTCTATCATAGGACGAGTCGCAGAAGCTGCGAGCAACGTGTGATCGATGTATTTGGCGACATCTTCTTGTTTCATTGGTATCCTCCCTAGCATCAGGTACTACTGCTAGCTTACTCCAAAAATTATCGATGAGCAACGAGAATAGCATCCCAAGCTTGACGAAGGACCCTGCTCCCTATACCCTAGCATCATGATTCTTCAAACCATCGAACAATACTATACTTGGGCTCTGATCGCCATCCTTTTACTCAATCTTGCCCAAAGAAAAATTCCGGGAACCTATAAGAAACGGTTCGCCACCATCTACTTGGCCTCCATCTTGCTTCTTTTTGAGGTAGGGGTGGTAGTCATACTCTCCAGGGACCTGAACCACAATCTCGGTTGGTTGGTAGCCATTATCTGTGCGGGGCTTCTTTTCCTATTGAGAAAGCGAGCCCTTCCGTTCCGTTTCCACTGTGTTGAGTGTAACAAGCGACTTGATTTCAACCACATCATTGGCCATGATGACAATCTTTGTCAGGAGTGCTACTACAAGGCTCATCCTGAGGAAGCCAAGGCGGAAGAAGAAAAGAAAGAGATTGCACAACCGGAAGAGGAGGCTGAAGAGGATACACGCTACCGTGACGCGGCCTCTATTACGGACATTGACTGGGATCTGTGGGAACCCAAGGAAGTGTGTGTCATCACCTACCTGTTCAATGATGACCAAGTGCTTCTTATTGACAAGAAGACCGGCTTGGGCTCTGGACTGGTAAACGCTCCTGGCGGTCATATTGAAGCGACTGAAACCGCTCTTGAAGCTGCAAAGCGCGAATTTACCGAGGAGACTGGTCTTGAGGTTGATGACCTGTGCATGGTTGGCAAGCTTAACTTCCAGTTCCGTGATGGTCTTTCAGAACGCGGATATGTCTATTTTGCTCACTCCTTTAGGGGAGAACTCCAAGAAACCGATGAAGCACGCCCCTTCTGGTGCCCGGTAAGTGAAATTCCCTATGACAAGATGTGGGAGGATGATATCCACTGGCTTCCGCTTGCCATGGAAGGAAAACACTTTGAAGGTTCCTTCATCTTTGATGGACAGGTAATGGTGGACAAATTGGTCATCACCGAAGAGGACGATGAAGAAGAGCTCTGACCTGGCTCTGGGAAGCTGGCAATTCGGTCCCAGCCATGGGTTTTGGACCGGAAGCACCACACAAGCTTCCCGTCTTACGATCAGCGCTGCATACAAGGCAGGTATCAGGCATTTTGATACCGCCCCGGCATACGGGAACGGTCTCGCCGAGCAACTGCTCGGTTCACTCCTTTCTGGAAAATCAGCCATCATTGATACAAAATTCATGCCCAAGCACCCAAGCTTGGTGGCTCAAGATGTCCAGAAAAGCCTCGACCGTCTCAAGAGAACCTCGATCAATACCCTGTACCTGCACTGGCCTAGCTCTTCGCGTGACCTTAGACCCATCATGGAATCAGCAGCAGGTCTTATCGAGCAAGGGAAAGTTCTCTCTCTTGGGCTTTCCAATACCCCTCTCTCCTTGGTGCAAAGCTTGCAGGACCTTCCCATCACGTTCCTGCAAATACCTTGTTCGCTCCTGTGGACAAGGGGACTGGAAGCATATAAGGAGTATGCAGAGAAACAAGGCCTTTCCTTGGTGGGATACAGTCCCCTGGGTCTTGGCTTGCTCAGTGGCAACCATCACCATAGACCCAATGACAGCAGAGGGAATCTCTATGTCTATCAAGATAGAGCCTATCCGGTATTCATCGAGTTGCTTGAGCTGCTCTCGTTCCTTGCAAAAAAGAAAGCACTAAGCATGCCTCAACTTGCCCTGGCCTGGGCCCGAAGCCAGGATTTTACAAGCATCCTTGTTGGAGCACGTTCACCACAGCAGTTGTTCCCGCTCCTGGAAACAGAGGTGATCAGCCTTGACGAAGGAGAGAAAAGGTTGTTGGATGAAGTGGCAGGACGATTAAGTGCATGCGCTCCCCCTTCATGGGATAATCTTTTTGGACATAGGTGGTAGGATGAGAATACTCAAGCAACGCTCACAGTGTGAGATTGAGGTGAAAAAGTCCCGATTCATTGCTATTGCCCAACCCATCAAGGACCTCTCCGAAATCAAACATCTGGTTAATGAAACAAGGACAGCACATCCAGGGGCTCATCATGTTGTTCATGCTGCTGTCGTGGGACCAAAGGGAGATCTCTACAGCTATAGTGATGACCATGAGCCAAAGAATACTGCAGGCCGGCCCGCACTCGAGGTACTGAAAGGAAGTAGTGTCACCAATATCCTGATACTCATCATCCGCTACTTTGGAGGAACGTTATTGGGCACGGGAGGCCTGGTAAAAGCCTATGGCGACAGTGCCAGGGAATTGCTCTCCATTATCAAGACAGAAGAATTGATTGAGAAAACAAGGTTCTCCTTCACGATACCCTATAATCTCTATGAGCTAGCAAAGATTGACCTCGAATTGCTTGAAGCGGATATTGAAAACGAGGAATTCACAACGGATGTATCCATCACGGGTACACTGCCGAGAACCAATGCTGAGCAATTATCTTCCAGAATTACTGAACTCTCAGGTGGACAGTGTGAGGTTTCTCTTACCGATTTGTAAGCTTTGAGAAGGTCAAGGAAACCTCAGTGGGGGATTCCTCCTCTTCTTCCTTACTCTCTTCCCATAATCGTTTGCCATCTACCATATCAGTAAGTTTGATGGCTATGGAAAGCGCTCTTTCCAGGGCACTCGGTTCTATTGCTTCCACTACGTCATTGCGGGTATGCTGCACCGATGGTTTGCTGCGGTCATCCCAAGCAACTGCGGTCAGGGTGGTGGCTGAAATACCACACCTGCTCGCTTCAGCAGCATCGCTGCCGCCCCAGAGACGTGGGATTGATTCACTCCTGGATTCATACCCCATTGAGTGTGCAATTTCCGTACAGCGCCTTGCCAAGGAAGCATCAAGCGGTTGGGTACCATTGACGTCCTTCTCCAGGAAGGTAATCTGGTCACTGTAGTAGACGGAATCAAAGTTCAATACGATTGGGTCAATCAAGGAGTCAGCCATTGATGCGTACCAATGCCTCGATCCCTGCAGTGCTGCTTCTTCCCCGTCAAAGGAGCAAAAGATCAATCGGGTATTCCTAAGAGGCTTCCCACAACCCCTTCTCCAATGGAAATACCGGGCAAGCTGCACTGTCATCCCCACTGAAACAAGATTATCCCCTGCCCCAGGAGAACCCTCCTTCTCATACATCAACCGCAAGGGAAACAACAGGGGGGTAGCTCCCAAAAGAAGGATAAGGAGAATGAGATGTGCAAGGGAGGGAATATTCGGCAATAACAAAGCACTTGCAAGAAGCTCCGAAAAAACCTGTACCAAGGCCAGCAATCCGCAAGCGATGAACAGTCCAACCGGGAAGAGCACATTTTTTACGTAGGATATCCACTCAAGTTGGTTGTATCGGTGTAGAGGAGCACTATCATGATGTGAACTGAAAATAAGCGTGTGCTGTACCTCTTCCTTTGGTTCCAGGACTCCATGGATATTCACCCCCTCAGCGTTGCAACGATTTTTTCGGGGAAAAGGTCGGTAGAGATAGAGTTCCCTAGTGGCGTAATAGCAAAAACCAATAAAAAGCAAGAGGGAAATCCAAGGCATTCCAACCAACATAAAAGCCACCAAAAGAGGATAGAGGATGATCATAATCGTGAAAGGTTGACTATGAACCTTCGTATCGAGGGGGAATTTGGTCATGGTTGTTTCATCACAGAAATGGTTATACGCATCCTCAACTGCTTCAGCGGCACGATGGCCTGCGTCACTGCCAGCTACCCTTGGGCCATAGAGATCAACAAGAGTCTTGGTGAAGGCCAGGGCAAGGGTAGCAAGCTTACCGGCTTTCAATGTCTCGAGTCTTTGCCTAGGGTTCTCTTTTTGGGCATCCACCAGCGTAGGTTGCTTCTTGTGTTCTTTGGAAAAAGGGAACTTCATGATTGTTTCATCATGACGAGTGCAACCTATGCTGTCAAGAAAGCAAATTTTATCCCGCTATTTTTTTCTCCCATCAGAGTTCTTGACAAAGATTGAGGCACTCACTATAGTGGTAACCCGATTGATATCCTTGTAAATGGAGGAATATCAAGTCTGTTTGGAGAGATGTCCGAGCGGTCGAAGGAGGCGGTCTTGAAAACCGTTGAGGCGCGAGTCTCCGAGGGTTCGAATCCCCCTCTCTCCGTTCATTCATCGATCTGGATGAATGTGTTTTTTTATATGGAGAGGTGCGAGAGCGGCCGAATCGGGCTCCCTGCTAAGGAGTTGACCTGGTAACGGGTCCGGGGGTTCGAATCCCCCCCTCTCCGTTTTTGATTTTTTTTAGTATTGAGACCATAGCTCAGCTGGATAGAGCATCAGTTTGCGGAACTGAGGGTCGGAGGTTCGAATCCTCTTGGTCTCATAGTTGGTTTTGTATGAAACGGTCATAACACTGGGAGAGATGTCCGAGTGGTCGAAGGAGACGGACTCGAAATCCGTTGTACCGTCTGACGGTACCGAGGGTTCGAATCCCTCTCTCTCCGATAGCTTGGATATTTTTTGGGTTTTTACCGTTTATTTCGTTCCTTGGAGAGGTGTCCGAGTGGTCGAAGGTGCACGCTTGGAAGGCGTGTGTGCTGAAAGGCACCGGGGGTTCGAATCCCCCCCTCTCCGTTTTATTCCCAGTCAACAGATTCTGTGCTATGTGCATTCGCCCAACCCCGTCAGGACCGGAAGGTAGCAGCGGTAAGTGAATTGCCCATGAGACACAGGCGATTTGTTGGCTGGGTTTTTCTCTGTTGTCACCAGATTCGCACTTCTGTTCCTAGATAGCAAAGTATGGTATACTCGCAGGGTACGTTCACAGAGGAGCTCTCATGGCATATGAAGTAACAGCTACCAGGAAACGCCCCCAGTCTTTTGACGGCTTGGTAGGTCAGGAATTCGTGGTATCAACCATAAAACATTCGATTGAACAAGGAAGAATTGCCCACGCCTATCTGTTCAGTGGACCAAGAGGAGTAGGCAAGACTTCATCTGCCCGAATATTGGCAAGAGCCCTGAACTGTGAACAAGGACCGACCTCCACTCCTTGTGGCGTCTGTTCCAACTGTCGTGAGATCACCCAAGGCAACAGTGTTGATGTTATTGAAATCGATGGTGCAAGCAACACAAGCGTGAATGACATCCGGCAGATCAAGGACGAGGTCCTCTTCCCTCCACAGACCAGCAAATACAAGATTTATATCATCGATGAAGTGCATATGCTCTCCACCAGTGCGTTCAATGCACTGCTGAAAACCATTGAAGAGCCCCCTGCATACATCATCTTTATCTTTGCGACTACCGAACTGCAAAAAGTACCGGCTACCATACGATCACGTTGCCAGCAGTTCCATTTCCAGCTGATCGACCTGGATACCATCAAGAACTGTTTACGGGATGCCGCAAGTGACCTGGAAGTTGAAGCTGATGATGATGCACTGTTCTGGATTGCAAAGGAGTCCACGGGCTCCATGCGCGATGCCTATACGCTCTTTGACCAGGTGGTCTCCTTTAGCCAGGGACACATCACCATGGGAAAAATCAGCAGTAAGCTGGGATTGGTCGGCATTGATCAGATTGCCCAAATAGTCTTCCATCTCTTGGATGAACATACCGATCAGGCACTGCTCGCTGTACAGGACTTGTTGCAGGCAGGAGTATCGGTGGAACAGTGTATCAAGGACTTCACCCTCTTCTTCAGAAGCTTGCTGTTTATCAAGGCAGGGTTGCATGATGATGCTATCCTTGGAATACAATCCGACAGGATTCCCCTTGCTCTGAGAAACGCCTATTCGAGTGAACAGCTGGAAGCCGCCCTTGAGTTGCTACTCAAACTCTACAGGGAAATCAGGTACTCACTGAACCCACGATTTGAACTCGAGCTATGCATTTCCCGTCTTGGAAGCCTTCCCTCCCTTGTTTCAGCAACGACTCTCGTGAAGAAAATTACCCAGATGCGGGATGAACTGCTTTCAGGAACAGTGAAGCTTCCCCAAAAAAAACTTGAGATCCAATCTGACCTACTTGCCACCAGGGAAACCATCAAACCCAGGGAGAATGCTTCCCCGCCCAGCAGTGTGGCCACACCTGGGCAGCGGAGTAAGGATTCCAAAGAGCAGAGTGTTCCCGTAAAGCCGGTGCCTGTACAGAGTCGCCCATTCACCAAGGGAGATCTCCCTGCCTTGGTAGGCAAACTCTCAAGCACACCACTGCTCAGTCAAGTGGCACAGGCAATTACTGAAGTATCAAATGATGAGGGAGTATTGCACATCACCTTCTCCACTGCCTTCTGCCAGAACAAGGCGGAAGAGAGTACTGAGAAATTCAGATCCCTAATCAAGGAGATTTCAGGCTTTGAGGGACCGATACGGTTCCACTGCCTTGAGACAGAAAAACAGGAAGAGACTCCACAGACGGAAGATTCTGTAGTCTCAAAAATCGCCTCGATTTTCCGGGGAGAGATCACCCAGCAACCCAATGAGATGTAAGCAAGGAGCCACCGTATGGATATGAACCCTTTTGAACTGTTGAAAAACATGAAAGGCATTCAGGAGAATGTAAAGAAAATGCAGGAAATACTTCCCACCATTACTGCAACAGGGAGTGCCGGTGCAGGTATGGTTGAAGTTACCATCAATGGGAAATTCATCGTTACTGACATACATATCGAGAAAGATATTGTTGATCCTGATGATTTGGGAACACTTCAGGTATTGTTGAGTAGTGCTTTCAATGACGCGTCAGCAAAAATCCAACAGAAGATCCAGAGTGAAGGTATGAAATATGCCGGTCCTTTGGGTGGCTTCACCACTCAGGCCTAATCATGACAGCATTGGAAAACCTTATCCAAACCCTTTCCCGTCTTCCTGGCATCGGTCCGAAGAGTGCCTCGAGACTTGCCTATCACCTGATCAAGACCGAGAAGAGCTATAACCAGAACCTCAGCCAAGCAATTGCCACCATACAGGAACGGATTTTCCCTTGTTCCATATGTGGCAGTTTCACTGAGACCGATCCTTGTCCTGTATGCAGTGATGCTTCCCGGGACAGAAGCCTCCTGTGTGTGGTGGAAGAACCCCAGGATGTGCTGACCATCCAGTCCAGTGGGGCATATAACGGCCTATATCATGTGCTTGGGGGAGCGATCAGTCCACTTGATGGAGTCGGGCCCGAACAGCTCTCGTTCTCCCGCCTCCTGCAACGTATCAAGGAGGGTCAGTTCACAGAACTGATCATAGCCACCAACCCAACTGAAGAGGGCGATACAACAGCTCTTTACATCAGACATATTCTCAAGGAACATACAGAGCTCTCCATAACGCGACTGGCCAGCGGACTGCCCATCGGAGGAGATTTGGAATATGCTGACCGAATTACCTTGGCAAGATCATTACGAGGGAGAGTGACGTTCTAGCGTATGCCACGCTCTCTCTTGATTGATTCATATGCGTCCTGAATTTCCCTGAACTTTGCCGTCGCATGACCCAGGAATTCCTCCCCCATGCCTTTTGAGGCAAGCGTGTCCGGATGGAACTCAATGCTGAGTTTCCTGTAGGCACGTTTCACTTCATCATCAGTAGCCGTACGTGGAATATTTAGAATCGCATAGGATTTATCCAATGCATTACTGCAACCACCATAGCGGTTACAGAGCATCTCAACAAAGCTATCATTTAAGCGGAAAATCTTTGCAGCACGCCTGATCATCTCTTCCTCGGCACTGCTGATGACTCCATCGGCAGCAGCAACACGATAGAAGATATCAACCATCAGCTGAAGGATGTTTGGTGCGTGGCTAAAGTTTTGATAGAACTGGGAAGCAAACTGGTCAAACGTTCCACCACCGGTGAGAGCGGTATCGAAGACCCGCATGGCAGCCTCTTCTTCACGATACCCCAAACGAAGATCCTGACGGATGAACTCCAGCACCTTTTGACGTTCACGCGATGAAATCGAACCGTCAGAGGATGCAATCCTTGCAAGCATCGAGAATGCCCCCACAAAAAAGAGCATCTGCTCCCTATCGAGGGTTGTATAGCTACTTCTTGTTGTTTGTGTGGATCCTACATCACCGGCCTTGTCAAACATATGGCCGAAGGCAATCCCAGCAATCATTCCCAAGGGTCCTCCGAACATGAAGCCGAAGGTACCCCCAAACAGTTTACCGAGCCACGCCATGACTTACAGCTTGTCGATCAACATTGAACACTTTCCGGAAGGAATCGGAAGAGTCTTCTTCTTTTTCTCCCCAAGAATTTCAATGGTGAAGTAATAGAGCTTTTCGCTCTCAAGACGAATTTCCCAGCCACGTTCTGTCTTGTTGCTGAGAATGGTGATCATATTGCGTTTCAAGGAAAGGTTCTCGATTCCCATGGCCTCAAGGGAGGGCATCACCCAATTGACAGTCTTTCTGGGAAGCGAAATTTCCAAGCCGATGATGTTCTCGATCATCAGGGTAATGGTTACAACTCCTGCATAGGGCATCAGTCTCCTGCGCGGGAAGCCTGGAATCTCATCTGTCTTGGAAAAACCTTCCTTGTTTGGAAGGTACGCCTCCCACACATCCCCCAGGGTTTCAGCATCGGGATGCAGGGTATCAAGCAGGAAATACATGTGCCTGATGGCACACTCCCTTGCAAAGATGAACTGGTTGAACTTCTCCAGCCCCTTGATGACCATATAGGTATTGATGGGAATAACCCCACCACAATACCCATTACCATCCTCGCTGAACACAGGAGATGAGACCGGTACACTCGGGAAAGGGTTGTCGGTTCCAAACTCCTTTGGATCCTTGAGGTACTCAATCAGGTAAGCAGCACGTTCATCGTTGGGAATTTCCGCAAGCAGTGTCCAATAAGCACCAATATACTTGTTGTCAATACGGTTCCCCTTGATATCCAGATCATAGTAGAAATTGGTATCAGGGTCCCACATCATACTGTTTATCCTCGTCTTCAAGGAGAAGTAAATCCGCTTGTAACGGAAACTCAACTCCTTGTCGTTGAGGATATCACCGATTGCAGACATGTACAGGGCATTAACAGCAAGCTGTGCATTGAAGTCCAATGGGTAGTACACATGGTCACGGGGAATATTACCACTCTGGCATGCTTCGATGGGAACAGAGTAGAGCCCATTGGGCTTTTGGAACGTTGCCTGGATCCAGGAGAAGTATCGCTCCAGTACAGGAACGACCTCCTTCAGCCTTTTCTTGTTTCCAATCTTATGATAGAAGCCATGTTCAACATAGGCAAAAAGAGGAGGGAAAATCCCTTCTGGGTTTGCTGCCGTAAAGACAGGCTTCCCATCCTCTATGGAGTACTCCCCACGAATAGCACCATTTGCTTCCTGTTTCTGGTAGAAATAGTCGAGCATGGGGAACGGAGAGTTATTCTGGTTGCTATACACCAGAAAAAGAGAAGAGAAACAGGATAAATACTGATTGAAGGTGGTCTGGCCAGGGTATGAAAGATAGGAACCGTTCATGCCATTGGCTTCGGTTCCTTGCTTCCAAAGTTCGTCTATCCATACCCAAGACCTGTCATACATGTCGACAAAATCTTGATCATAAAAATGTACGAACGGCACCATATCCTTTATCAAATTGGGAACTCCTTGGTTATCAGCTAAAACGAGAAAAACTACATAAAACGCGCATTGTTAAAGATAAACTCTCTTAGAGGAGAAGTCAATCATATTCAGGCAAGTTTTGGAAACACTTCTCTTTTTCGAAAACCAACCTTCCGGATTCCATAGAAAATTTTTAATCATTTATATAATAGCTAATTATTGAAAAATTGAAAAGAGCTCCTTTTTAGTAAAACGGCAATATTTATCTGATTGTTCTGTATCGGGTCCAACATCTAGACACGGTTTGCCTAAAAAACCCAACTCTCAGCAAAACACCGGGAGGGCGGCTTCCAAAAGCGTAACGGAAAACTCCATACACCCTTGAGAAATTTCTTCCCCATCAACATGCACAGGCATCGGATGATCACTGCTTACCATCTTCACCTCCTTCACTCTTGAGACACTGAATTCCTTGCGCTTGACCTGTCCTCCCTTGAAGAAGGTAAGCGCCAGGGGAACCAATTTCCAGCTGGGAACAGGAGCATTTGCATATACCACATCAAACAAGCCATCATCAAAAAGCGCATCCGGACCCATCAGGAATGCTGAGCCCATTCTCCTTCCATTGCAGATGGAGAGTTGCTGTGTCTGGAGTCTTTGCGTCTTTCCATCCAAGGTAAGCTCAACAGAATACGGAGCTGGATAATGAATCAGGATTCTGATAAGGGCAAAGACATAGCTTGGAGTCCCAGAGACATGCTTGAAATCACTGGCAAGAAAGTTTACCAGTGGCTCAAATCCGACACCAAGGCCATTTATGAAGTATCGTCCTTGTGGATATTTGCCACCATGCACAATACCTGCATCGATAGTCCGTTTGGTACCTTGAAGGATTATAGAGCAGGCCTCCTTGATCGATTTCGGTATCTGCATACCCCATGCAAAGTCATTCCCTCGTCCAATCGGTATTACCCCGAGGGTCGGAACCGGCAGCTGTCTCCCTGTTGCAGCCTTCAGCATTCCGTTGACCGTCTCGTTGACGGTGCCATCCCCGCCGGCAGCAATGACGACATCCCGTCTTTCACATGTTGCCTGCCATGCCAGCCGCTCTGCCCCTTCGCCCTTCTTGGTATAGACCAGTTCCACATGATTCCCTGATTGGGAAAGCAAGGCCTTGATCATGTCCCCCTGCTTTTTTGCTTTTCCCTTCGCAGCATGTGGATTCAGAATAACGAAAAACTCTCGCTCAGCCATGACAGTACCCCTTATTCCTATTTACACCCAAGGACCGATGACCTATGATGAGCGTTGTGAAAACATACGCCCCTCGCACAGCATTTCTTCCTACAACACAAGAAGATTTGCAACAACGGTCCTGGGACCAAATAGACATCGCCTTCATCAGTGCAGACGCATACGTCGACCACCCCTCATTCGCACTTGCCCTCTTGTCACGATTGCTGGAAAAGGAAGGTTATCGTGTGGGTATTATCGCACAACCCGACTGGAACTCAACAAAAGATTTCCTTAAATTGGGCAAACCACGTCTTTGTTGCCTTATAAGTGGGGGGAATATCGACAGTATGGTCTCCCACTATACCGCCAATGCAAAACCGCGTAGAGAGGACGAATACAGCCCCGGAGGCAAGGCAGGGCACCGCCCGGACCGTCCAACCTTGGTGTATACCACGAAGGCAAGACAAGCTTACGGCAAAGACACCCCGATCATCATAGGGGGACTGGAGGCTTCGCTGAGAAGGCTCAGTCACTATGACTACTGGAGTGACAAGGTACGTAAACCCATCATCCTCGATGCAAAGGCCGACCTTTTGGTCTATGGTATGGGAGAGAGACAGACCCTGGAAATAGTCCGGCGTCTTGATAAAGGCGAACCAATCTCGCAGCTTAGGGATATCAGGGGAACAGTTTATGCAACCAATCCCAACACCTTTGAGATAGAGGCAGAGCCAACAAGTATCCTCCCATCCTATGAAGAAGTCAGTGAACGGGATAAACAATCCAATACACCAACTGAAGCGGGGAAAAAAGCCTATGCAAAGGCTTTTGGCATGCAGATGCTGCAGGAAAACCCCATAATGGGAAAACGGGTCATCCAATCGTGCATGCAACGCATGGTCGTCCAGAACCCTCCTGCCCTTCCGCTGGAGGAAGCCTTTTTCGATTCCCTGCACGAACTTCCTTTCACCCTTGATGCACATCCAGACTACGAGAAAGCAGGGGGAATCCCTGCCCTGAAGGAAGTACAGTTCTCCATCACCAGCAATCGTGGGTGCTTTGGCTCCTGCTCTTTCTGTGCCATCACCAGCCACCAGGGCAGGATGATCCAAACCAGGAGCAAGGAATCCTTGGTAAAGGAAGCAAAACGAATGAGTGAGCATCCTGCATTCAAGGGGTATATCCATGACCTGGGAGGGCCAACTGCCAACTTCCAAGGGTTGGCCTGCGATAGACAGCAAACCTATGGGCCCTGTCCAACGAAGGAGTGCCTTTATCCCAGTCCATGTGCCAATCTCAAGGACTACCATGGAAGATATCTCGATCTACTTGAAGCCATTGAATCACTTCCTAGGGTAAAGAAGGTTTTCATCAGGAGCGGCATCCGCTATGACTATCTCCTGGAAGTCTGTGACGAGAAGACAAGGCAACGATTCATGAACCATCTTGTCAGGCACAATGTCAGCGGTCAACTCAAGGTTGCTCCCGAGCATGTCAGCGACAGGGTGCTTGATGCCATGGGCAAGCCAAGGGCAGCCCTCTTTGACGAATTTACCGAACTCTACCAAAAGGCCACAGAGAAGGCTGGGAAGAAACAATACCTGATACCCTACTTCATTGCCGCCCACCCCGGCAGTACATTGGAAGATGCCATCACCCTGGCCTTATATATGCACAAATTCCACTTCATTCCCGATCAGGTGCAGGAATTTTATCCAACGCCCGGGACAGTCTCTACCTGTATGTACTATACTGGACTCGATCCCAGGCCTGGCAAGCGGTTTGCCAGCGTGTACGTCCCCAAGGGACGTGAGAGACATCTGCAGCGAGCCCTCCTGCAGTACAACAAGATAGAAAACCGCCCCTTGGTCCTTGAGGCCTTGGAAAAAGCGCAGAGGAAGGACTTGTCGAGGATACTTCTCACAAGACGGTAAACTTGGTGGAAAAAACAATATCAGAACGCAGGGATTTCTTTCAGAAGATGGTGACCATAGCCTTGCCTGTGGTCTTCCAAAGCCTGCTAACCAACTCCCTCTCCTTTGTCGACACCCTGATGATCGGACAGCTTGGTGAGTCTTCCATTGCTGCTGTTGCGCTGGGAAACCAGATGTTCTTCCTGATCAGTGTGTTGTTCTTCGGTGTCTGCAGTGGCTCAGCCATCTTCCTCTCCCAATACTGGGGGGCGAAGAATGAAACCAATATCCAACGGGTCCTGGGACTCTCGTTCACCTTGGCAGGAGCTTCAGCTCTGCTTTTTTCCTTGGCATCATTGTTCATCCCCCGCCAGATCATGCATATATTCACCACTGAAACAGAGGTGGTCAGCCAAGGTATCGCGTATCTCAGGATTGTCGGCATAAGTTATCTCTTTACCGCAATCAGCCAGGTACTTGCTACGGCACTGAGAGTCATTGGATATGCAAAGATTCCCTTACAGGTTGCTCTCTTCTCACTCACCCTAAATGCAGGGGGTAACTACCTCCTCATCTTTGGTATTGGCCCATTTCCTGCATTGGGTGTGGCAGGGGCAGCAATCGCGACCACCATAAGTCGACTGGTTGAGGTAATCGCCCTCCTGTGGATCGTCTACCATCGCCATCCGGTCATTGCCATCAGAAGCAGGGAGGCATTCCGGTGGAACAAGACGTTCTTGTTGCATATCATCCCTACTAGCATGCCTGTGATCATCAATGAATTCTTCTGGGCCCTTGGAATGGCCACCTACAAGGTTGCATACAGCAAGATGGGAATCGAAGCCATCGCCTCCATAAATGTGGCAGAATCGGTCGGGAATCTTTTCTTTGTCCTGATGATGGGCATCAGCAATGCAACACTGATCATGATCGGGGTAAAAATTGGGGAGAAACAAAGGCTCCTTGCTCTGCTCTATGCCAAACGATTCATTGCCACAGCGCTCTTGGTAGGGCTTGCCATGGGCATCTTTGAATTCCTCTTTGCCCCGCTGTTCACCTCCTTCTTCAATATCTCGGATAGGGTAAGAGAACTGGCTGTCTACTGTCTTTCCATCAATGCAGCGCTGCTTCCGATCAAGAGCATCAATATGGTCATCATTGTGGGAATACTCCGAAGCGGTGGCGATACCAAATATTCCATGTTCGCAGAGATGTTCGGGGTTTGGGCGGTCGGTGTTCCGCTTGCTTTCATCGGCGTATTCCTGCTGAACCTCAATACCTGGCAGCTCTACCTGCTCTTGGGAATGGAAGAGGTCACCAAGCTGTTCATAGGCTTATATCGCATAAAGAAAGAGGTATGGATCAACGACCTGACAGTTACCTTTCATTGACCTCTCTTGCGTATGAACGTATAGTTGTAGGTAAAGAGAGGTATCTGCATGAGTCTACGAACCGTACTTACCAATGGGACTGTTGTAACTGGTTATGCAAAACTGAAAGACTGCGCCCTCTATATAGATGAGAAAGGGGAGATCGGAGACATCTTCAATATGAGAAGACTGTCTGAAAAACACTTCCCCAGTGACACCACCATGATTGATGTAGGAGGTTCCTATATCATGCCTGGTTTCATCGATTCCCATATCCATGGGATTGGTGGTTTTGGGACAGAGGACTGTAAGCCTTCCAGCATCCTGGGAATGAGCGAGCGACTTGCGGACTTTGGAGTGAGTGCATTCATGCCAACCGTCTACACTGATAAGCTTGATGTAATGAAAGCCAGCACCAAGGCGATTGCCGATGCCATGGGCAGTGAGCAAGGTGCAAAGATAATGGGCATCAATCTGGAAGGCCCTTTTATCTCCATGGAACGTGTTGGAGCCCAGAATCCAGAGGGCGTAATACCTGTCAATCTTGAGATTTTCAATGATCTCATCGAAACAGGACAAGGTAAGGTCATCTGCATGACAGTAGCCCCTGAACTCAAACACATGCGTGAATTGGCATTGTTGGCAAGAGAAAAGAACATCGTCTTACTTGCCGGCCATACCAACGCCAGTTATGAAAACATCATGGAGGGGATGCAGTGCGGAATCTTCCATTCCACCCACTTCTTCAATGCAATGAGCCGCCTGCATCATAGGAACCCTGGAACGGTCGGGGCGATCCTGATCCAAAGAGACATGCAGTGTGAGATCATCTGTGACGGTATTCATGTCCATCCTGAATTGGTCAAAATGTTGCTCCGTGAAAAACCACTGGACAACATTGTCATGATAACCGACAGCCTCAAGCCCACCAAGCAGAGAACCGGTCCCATGGTGGCCAACGGGATGGAATGCACCTTGGGAGAGGAGGGGGCTTTTGTCAGTCTCAAGGATCCAGACCTGTTCATCGGCTCGGCGCTGACCATGCTCCAAGGCATGAAGAATGCAGTCGAATGGGAAATACCCATTCAACAAGCAAGCCAGATGAGTTCCACAAACCCAGCACGTATCTACAGCTTTACCAAACAAGGGATGCTGGTCCCAGGCTACAAGGCGGATGTGGTTGTCCTGGATAAGAACATGCAGATGAAAGGTTTGTTTGTCGATGGGAACCTGATCCGCGACCGCTTTGCCTGAAAGAACAATAAGGAGTACATGACTATGCAAGATGCAGTGAAGGGGTTGAAGCCCCAGGCACTCTGGAACTATTTCTCTGATCTTTCTGATATCCCCCGAGAATCGGGAAATGAGGAAGGAGTACGTCAATTTCTTCTTGCCTTTGCCAAAGAACATGAGCTTGATGCCATAGTTGATGCAGCCGGCAATGTCATCATCCGAAAAAAGGCCTATCCAGGATTTGAAAAGAGACCTTCAGTCGCCTTGCAGGGACATATGGATATGGTCTGTGTAAAAGAGGCCTGGAGCACTCATGACTTTACCAAGGACCCCATAGAGCTTGTACGAGACGGTGATTTTCTCAAGGCAAAGGGGACCACCCTCGGTGGGGATAATGGAATTGCAATCGCGCTCGCTCTCGATATCCTTGCAGACAAAGATGCAAAACATGGCCCCTTGGAGGCAATCTTTACCGTTAGTGAAGAGACCGGACTGACAGGGGCTTTCAACATAGAACAGGACAAGGTACACAGCAGGCTCCTGATCAACCTGGATAGTGAAGAAGAAGGGGTTCTCTATATTGGTTGTGCCGGAGGAATAGAGGTTGATGTAACGCTCCCTGTGCAGTGGGAGCAAGTTCCTTCTTCCTTCAAGGCTTTCACACTTACTGCAGACGGGATGCTTGGAGGACATAGTGGTGGAGAAATCCATAAACAGCGGGCAAATGCCATCAAGGTTGCGTCTCGTGCATTGAGCCAGGTTCACTCCTGTATGGTCTTCAAGGCAGAAGGGGGAACCAAACGGAATGTCATTCCTTCAGTTTGCACGCTTTCTTTTGCAGTACCATCCGGTGAGATTGAAACATTGAAGGCTTTCGTCTCACAGACCCAGCAGATGCTTAGTGACGAGTATGCACTCAATGACCCGGATATTCGCATTACCTTGGAGGAGACGGATGTCCCAAAGAAAGCTGTGGATGGAACAATCAGCAAACAACTGCTCACCAGCCTGTATGCCGCCCCACATGGGGTCGATGCCATGAGTTTCAGGATTCCTGGCATCGTGGAGACCTCATCCAATCTGGCCATTCTTCGGCTGGATGAAGAGGCCTTCCATGTTATCAGCAGCCATCGCTCCTCAGTACTCTCTGCGCGTGATGATATAGCCCGCAGGTTTGCATCAGTCTTCACCCTCGCTGGTGCAAAGACAACCTTTGTAGGGGCATACCCTGCATGGACACCAAACCCCGACTCAGCATTGACGGGATTCTGTGCAAAGGCGTATGAGGAGTATACTGGGAAGAAACCGGAAATTACGGCCATCCATGCTGGTCTTGAATGTGGCATCATCAACAGCAGGATCCCTGGGATGGACTCTGTATCATTTGGCCCTGACATGTTTGATGTCCACTCCACCAAGGAACGTGTCAGCATCCCCTCTGTTGAGCGTATCAGTGGTTTCACCCGTCACCTGCTCTCAATCATCGAATGAGCAGGCCGATCATAGCGATAGGCGGGACCTATGACCAGGCTCCGCCTACCTCTGCATTTCCCACCCTTCGGAGGATTTTCACCAATGAAGGGTATGTTGCAAAGCTCGAAAAGAGTGGTGCTTCCGTTATTCTCATTCCACACACAAAAAGCAATATCGATACCCTCTTATCCCACTGTGATGGTCTCTTACTAGCAGGTGGACCTGATATTGAGCCATCATATTATCGCCAGGAACGTCATCCTTCCTGCGGTAAAAGTGACATAGAGAGCGACATATTCCAAATCGCGTTGTATCATGCTGCAAAGAGAAAGAGTATACCAATCCTTGGTATCTGCAGGGGGTGTCAACTGATCAACGTAGCTGAGGGAGGAACCCTATTTCAGGACTATCTGATGAGAGAGCACCACGATATAGTACATCCAGATCTGGAACACTTTGACCAGATAAGCCATCCGGTCACGATCCAGGGGCACACAAAACTTGCTTCCATACTGGGAAGTGGGGAGGTCGGGGTCAACAGCCTTCACCACCAATGCATCGACAAGGTTGCCCCTGCTTTTCACTCTACGGCAAGAAGCAGCGATGGTTGCATTGAAGCTATAGAGAATACCAGTGAGAATTGGATCCTAGGGGTGCAATGGCACCCTGAGAGCATGGGAGACGAGATGCTTCCCCTCTTCAATGCGTTTGTGGAAGCAGCCATGGGATAACAGGAGGGGCTGAAACAGCCTCACTTTTGTCTGGTAATGCTTTTAGGTTAGCCCTTTATATCCTTGGCTAATGCCTTTGCCAGATCATAGGCCTTCTGCTTGTCTTCCTCAGTAGGGGACCCTTGGTATTCAACCACACCACGGCAGTCCAGCTTCATGGCAGAAGAGAATTCATCAAACTGCTTTTGTGCTCCACCGGACCATCCAAAGGATCCAAAGCGTAGTGTTTTTCTTCCCTGTACATGGCTTCTCTCCAGAATATCCAAGACGTGATACATCGGGGGGAACATCTTGTATTCGTAGGTAGGCATACCGATGACCAAGCCTTCGCTTCTCCACACCTTCTCCAGGACAAAGGACTCATGGGTCTGGGGAACCTGCAGAACATGGACAGGAATGCCCTCACTCTCCAGGCCTTCAACAATTGAAGAGAGCAGGGCCTGGGTGTTCCCATACATACTCGACCAGACTACAGCTACCTCTTTTTCTCTGGGACCTTGCATGTAGGTGGCCAGGGTCTTGTACCACTCGATAATCTTCCCTGGTTCTGAGCGCCATACAATCCCATGGCTTGGTGCAACCATCTTGATGGGAAGCCCATCAAGCTTGGCAATTCCACGAATTACAAAGGATGAGAAGGTGGAGACAATGTTTGCATAGTAGCGCTCCGTCTCACCTGTAATCTTTTCCTTCTCTCCAGCGCTCAATTCATCATCAAAACAGTGTTCATAGCGGCCAAAGGAACCGAAAGCATCACAGCTGAAGAGAATCCCATCCTCTTGTAGATACGTCATCATGGTCTCGGGCCAGTGGATGTTCGGGGTCATGAAAAACTTGAGTGTTTTTCCCCCAATATCAAGGGTTTCCCCGTCACTGACAGCCCGCACATTCTTCTCAATCTTATAGAAATGCTTTATCATGGGAACAGCTTTTGCGCTGCAAAGGATTTCTACTTCGGGATAATGCTTGACGATTTCAGCCATTGCACCGGTGTGATCTGGTTCCATGTGGTTGATGATGATGTAGTCCAGCTTCCCATCTCCGAGGGAAAGACTCTCCAGCTGATCACCAACAGCTTTCAACGCACCATCCCAATCCTTTACCAAATCGACCAGGACACGTTTCTCGCTGCCTTTCACCACATAAGAGTTCAGCATCACTCCATCAGGGATGGGCCATATTCCTTCAAACAGGTCCCGACTGCCGACCTTTGCGGCCACACGGTAGACACCATCTGCAAGTACATCAGGTTTCATAGTATTGAATCTCCTCTTCATGCAAAGATACACGATTATACCAAATTTGTGAATGAAAGACATCAATACCCCAGGTCAATCCCTGCACTCACTCGGGAATCAAAAACAGAGCTGGGTCTCCCTTTGCATGGAAAATATGGTTCGCTGTACCTGTTTGTAGTCGCTCATGTAGTGCAGAAGCAAGGAATGGAACTCTTTCGAGTGATTGAAATGGACCAAGTGAGCCATTTCATGCAGTACCAAATAGGAGAGTTGCTTCTCGCTTAGGGCTTGGCATCGCAGGGAAAAATTCAGCCTGCCTTTTGCTGAGCAGCTACCCCATCGACTTTTTGAATCGCGTACTGAAAAAGGAGGAAAGGGGAGATGCAGGATATCTGCCCAATAGGAAACCAGGGGTGTCAGTCTCTTGCGTGCCTCTTCCCGATAGAGTTCCTTGATCATGCGGCAGATACCAAGGGAGTCCAAGGGCTTTTTGGGATCATAGGTCACGAGCAAAGAGGAATCAATTACCGTAATTGCGGCATGCTCTCCAGGCTCCAATAGAAGTGTGTAGTGTTTTCCTTCATAGGGAAACAACTCTCCACTCCCATAGGTATGCAGTGCCTGTTGCTGTTTTATGATGGTATGGAGCAGTTTTTCCTTATTGCTGAGAATAACTCTCTCTACGGCAACCTTCGATATTCCGTAAGGGGCACTTACCTTCACCGCCCCATCTGCCTTGACCCGAACCGTTATATGCCGAATCCCTCTTCTATAGAGAAGGGTGTATGGTATGTTTTCTACTTTACCGTCTGTTTTCATTCTGCTACAGTATCTCTCATGCAACAAAGCAAGTCCATGATTTTACACCTCAACCAGGCGATTGCCTATCAAACAGCTCCATTCTCTGCCTCTGATGCGGAAGATGCTTATCAACAAATGCTCACCCATCTCGATGCTCAACCGGTGGGCAGTGAAGGGTGTCTTGCACTCTCTTCCACCCTCAACCTGCTCTTTGCCGGGGTACAGGAGAGCCCCGATGAGGCAACACGGGAGGCTGTTGAGAAAGGGCTCCCCCTGCCGAAGGTAGAGGCTCCTTTCCATCTGGAGGAAGGAAGCTATACATTCACCCAGCTCGCTCCCCCTTCTTCCATCGCCTCCTTATCCTCAGCAATCGACAATCTCTTTGACGGCCCACCTGTCATCTACCTTAGGCTCCTGAAAGAGAATCCTCTTACCATCATTGCCCAGCTCTGGACACAGCGTTAGAAAAAGAGAGGAATGAGAAGCGGAGCAACCAAGCTCATGATCACACCATGATAGATCGAACCTACCATGGTACGCGTCCCAAAATGGGAGGAAAGCAAGACCAAGGTGACATCCATACTGGTTGCACCGGCAGTGCAGACTGCAGGATAGTAATACCTCCTTCCCAACCTTCCAAACAGAGGAATGAGGAAAAATGAGAAGCTCTCCCTCAGCAGATTGGACAGGAATGAGATGGAACCAAGAACCGGATACCCCAGATCGGTGATCAGGATACCGGAGAGAGAGTACCACCCAAACCCACTAAGCATCCCTATGACTTGGGAGAGGGTATAGGGAGTGAAAAGGAAAACCCCTAAGGCTCCAACATAGGTGCCGAGTATGGTGTAGAGTGGGAGGAAAAACAGGCTTCTATCAGCAAACACCCCTTTGAAGCTTATCTTCCGATGGACCATACCCATGCCAACAAAGAACAACAGCACATAAAGCAGGTAAGTAACCAGGGAACTCTCGAACCAGGAGAAGGCATTCGTACCCAGTCTCAATATCAAGCCAAGGATTACAATGGACACCAAGAGCAGAGGTTCCTTGATAATATCATACAGCCTTCTGATGAAACTCTGCTCCTTCCTCTTTGCAATGGCAATATGCTCAGAACGCAAGGACGGGGTCAGGATAAAGGAAAAAAGCAACGCAACAAGAATGGTACCGGCCACCCCAAAAAGGGTGATAAGCAACGCAGTAATACCGATGGTCCCAAACTGGGAGGTGATCCCATCGATTCCCCCAGTGTTCACCCCCATGAAAAACAGCAGAAGCCAAACCAAGAACATCTGTGCATACGCTGAGACATGGGTGAACCTTTCCTTGCCCAAAAGATGTGCAGAACCCATTCCGAGAACTAAAGCAAGGGCGAGTTTCGCCAGATAGAACATTGTTTCCATGTGGACAAACAGTATATCAATCACACATGAGTGTCAAATTCCCTTGTTTCTCTGCTCTTCCTTCAGTATAGTTGACTGCATGACTGATGAAAAAATGAGTGATACCTTCCACCGACTCACACTCAACGATGGAAGAGAGATTCTCCTTGTGGGCACAGCCCATGTATCCAAAGAGAGTGTTGATGAAGTGTCACAACTCATTGAAAGTGAGCAACCTGACCATATCTGCCTTGAGCTTGACGATGGACGGATGAAAAACAGGGAGGAGAAATCCTCTTGGTCAGATATGGACATCAAGAAGGTCCTCAGGGAAAATAAGGGATTCCTCCTGTTGGCGAATATGGCCCTCTCCTCCTTTCAGAAACGGATGGGAGACCAATCAGGAAGCGCCCCAGGGGAAGAAATCCTCAGTGCAGCAAGACTGGCCAAGGAAAAAAAGATCCCCTACTCACTCTGTGACAGGGAAATCCAGGTCACGTTCAGCAGGGCATGGAGAAAGTCGAATCTCTGGAACAAGGCAAAACTCATTGCCACCATCATCAGTGCCGCTTTCAGTAAAGAAAAGATTTCCGAAGAGGAGCTGGAGTCCCTCAAAAAAGCCGATGTCATGCAAGGCATGATGGATGAGATGGCAAAGGAACTACCCTCTGTAAAGGAAGTGCTCATCGACGAGCGGGACCGTTATCTGGCAACCAGCATCTTCCTCTCCCCTGGCAATAAAAAGCTTGCCGTCATTGGCGCAGGTCACCAAGGTGGGATCATCAGGACGATCAAGGCAATCGAGGAGGGCACCATCGGTACCGACCTTTCAGACATCAGCACCACACCAAAGGGTGGTAAAGCCGGAAAGATTTTTTCCTGGGGCTTTCCCATACTTATTGTGGGAATCCTCTTGTATGGTTTCTTCAACCTCGGTCAGAGTGAAGGAATCAAGATGTTTGGGTACTGGCTGGCAGTGAACATGAGCTTCACTGCCATTGGTGCAATCCTTGCACTGGCCCATCCCCTCAACACATTGGTGAGTATATTGTCAGCCCCCCTTACAAGCCTCCATCCTGGGATTGGGGTTGGAATGGTGAGCGGATTGATGGAAGCAACACTCAGGAAGCCAAAGGTCCGTGATTTTGAGCAACTGGGGGAGGATGCAGCATCCTTCAGGGGGTGGTATCGAAACCGTGTATTGCACACCCTTCTTGTTTTCCTCTACACCAGCCTAGGAGCCTCCATCGGAAATGTTGTCATTTTCCCCATTCTTCTCAGCATGCTTGGTTCATAAGGAAAGCTAACGAATATAGCAAGAGAGGTCGTATCGATGGATACAACCTTTTCCCGACTCTTTATCAATATATTTATTTCTTTCAATTGTATATTATTATTTATTTGTTAGTATTGCTTACTATATAATCACTTCAATGAATTCATAAGATCCAGGGCTTCCTTCACTGTAGAGCAAGCATGTTGAACCAGCGGGGAACGGGAAGCAGTCCTGGGTACTATTGAACGCTTGAAACCCAGCTCCTTGGCAGCCTTCTCTCGCTTTTCCGGAAACCCAACACCCCTTACTTCTCCAGCAAGGCTAAGCTCCCCATAGCTGACCAAGGCCCTGGGTATACTCTTGTTGGTCAGGGCAGACCAGAGGGCAAGGGCAAGGGGCAACTCAATGGATACCTCACTGAGTTTCATCCCTCCTGCTACATTGACATAGATATCCTGGTCACTGAGCCGTAGGCCTGCATGTCGCTCCAAAATTGCAGCAACGCGGGTAACCCTGGCGGTATCAATTCGGTCTGAATAGATTCGGGTATACCCATTCTTGGCACTGGTAGTCAGTGCCTGGATTTCCACCAAGAAGGTCCGCGACCCCTCGATAACCGGTGTATAGGATATCCCAGGGGGTATGTCCTTCGTGAGCCTATCGGTAATAAAGAATGAGGACGGATTTGCCACTGGGCTGAGCCCTTTCCCATGCATACTGAAAATACCGATTTCATCAACTGAGCCAAACCGATTCTTAGCAGCTCGAATCAACCGAATTCCACTGGAAATCTGCTCAAAGTAGATCACGGTATCAACCAGATGCTCAATGACTTTTGGGCCAGCCAACACCCCTTCCTTCGTCACATGCCCGATAAGAAACAACGATATCCCCAACTGTTTGCAGAGACCAACCAAGGTAGTGGAACAAGACCGGATCTGGTTCACTGACCCGGCAGGGGAAGGAATCTCATCACTGGTGAGTGTTTGTAGTGAATCGACAACGACTACATCAGGCTTCTCTTCACTCAAGAGACTTACCACCACTTCCACCCTGGTATCACAGAAAATGGAGATGGATGAAAGATTGAGTTCCAGTCGTTGGGCACGAAGCTTAACCTGACTGGGTGACTCCTCTCCAGAAATGTAGAGCACTTTCCGTCCGCTTGAGCACTTCTCAAGTACCTGGAGCATTAAGGTAGACTTGCCGATACCCGGCTCTCCCCCAAGGAGGATGGAAGAGCCACGCATGACTCCTCCACCGAGTACCCGGTCAAGTTCACTGATACCTGTCTCATACCGGAACAACGGATCAATCTCAACTTCCTCCAAACTCACTGGCTTGGTGGCAGTGCTGATCACAGCACGCTTGCCATCGGAAGGCTTACTTACCGCTTCCTCTTCAAAGGTGTTCCAACTTCCGCAGTCTGGACAGCGTCCCAACCATTTTGTCTCAATCCTGCCACATTGGCTACAGACGTAATGAACAGCCTTTTCTTTCACAAGTATCTCCTTCTTATATATCTAATTAAAACTTTATCAACTCCACATCGAAAATCAGATAGGAGTTGGGAGGGATAACCCCGGGATATCCCATGGTCCCGTATCCGAGTTCAGGGGGGATGATCAGGGTCCGCTGTTCTCCTACGGTCATGGTCTTCAAGGCCTCATTCCATCCTTCAATTACCTGTCCGATTGCAAACTGCGCTGGGGTCCCCCTCTGCACTGAACTATCAAAAATCCTTCCATCAAGCAAGGATCCAGTATAGTGAACGGTTACCGTCTGGCCGTGTTTCGGGCTTTTCTTTCCTTCACCGTCCTTCTTTACTACATACCGAAGGCCTGTCTCTGTCACTTTTGCATCAGGCCAACGATTCTTCAGCTCTTTCTCAAGCTTCTCTTTTTCCTTGGCTTCGCGGCTCTTGTTCTTTTCCTCTGCTGCAAGTACGTACTGGGTAAAGATCTCACGAGAGACTTCAAATGCCTCAGCTTCCTTTCCTACGCGTACAATCTCAACACGACTGAGCTTATCACCTTGTGCTATGGAGTTCACCACATCCATGCCCTCTACAACATGACCAAAGACGGAATGCTTTCCATCCAGCCAAGGTGTCGCCACATGCGTGATAAAAAATTGGCTTCCATTTGTTCCGGGCCCAGCGTTTGCCATGGAGAGAACCCCTGGTTCGGTATGTTTCAATGAATCATCGAACTCATCTGGGAACGTATATCCGGGACCACCGGTCCCATTTCCTTTGGGGCATCCACCTTGGATCATGAAGTTTTCAATGACCCGATGGAAGGTAAGATTTGTATAAAAAGGCTTTCCTTCCCCATTCACATTCAAAACTCCCTCTGCAAGCCCTACAAAGTTTGCAGTGGTCATTGGAGCTTTCTTGCTCTCAAGGAATAGTGTGATGTCACCCTTACTGGTATGCAATACGGCATACAAGCCGTCTTTCAATTCTTTCTTATCCATTTTTTCTCCTTACTTTCTTATAGTTCAAACAATCCCTGATTTGGCATCAGCAACTGATACAGTCTTTCCAATTCTTCACTACTGGTAAAGGGAATCTCAATCTTTCCTTTTTCCAGTGACCCTTTAATCTCGACCTGCGATCCTACTGCATGCAGGAATTTATCCTCAATTGCAATAATCTCTGGAGCCTTCGCCAGACTCTTCCTGGCCCGTTTCTTCTTCTGATATGCAGCACGTTTACCCATATTGAACTGTGAAGCCAGCTGTTCCGTTGCCCGTACTGAAAGATCTTTCTCCAGAACGGTACGATAAAGGATTTCCCTGTCCGCAGGATTCACCACGGAAAGAATCGCCCTCGCCTGACCTGCAGTAAATTTGCCGTTCAATAAATCCTGCTGCATGGATGAGCTCAACTGTAAAAGCCGGATGCTATTACTGATTGTGGACCTATTCTTTCCCAGCCGCTTCGCCAACTCCTCTTGGGTTATCCCTGCTTCTTGAATAAGGTAAGCATACGCCTTCGCTTCTTCAATAGGGTTCAGACTTTCTCTCTGAATATTCTCTATGAGAGAGACTTCCAATCGTTGCATCTGGGTGAAATCTTTCACCAGTACCGGTATCCGCTCGAGCCCGGCAATTTTCGCAGCCCGGTATCTTCTCTCTCCTGCAACAATGCTATACAACCCTGGAGCGATCTCCTCTACCAGGATAGGCTGCAACACACCTTCTCGTTTGATCGACTGGCTCAATTCTTCCAGTGCTTCCTGGTTGAAATCTTTTCTGGGTTGGTTTGGGTTTGCACGAATTTGTTCTACAGGGACTTCAAGAACACGTTGGCCTTTCTCTGCATCTGGTTTTGATGAAGCTAGGCCAAGGGCGGAGTCCAAAACTGAATCAAATGAATAGTCTTGCATCAAGGAGCCTATTCCTTTCCCCAACCCATGTTTCTTATTGGTTTCTTGCGACACGTTTTGCAACCTCCTTGGCTAACGCCTTGTATGCTTTTGCCCCACTGCTTGAACCATCGTACACGGTAATCGGGAGTCCATGGGAAGGGGCTTCAGCAAGTCGGATATTTCTGGGAATCATAGTCTTGAAGACCAACTGGGGGAAAAAGGAACTCACATCTTCAACTACTTCCTTAGCCAGATTAGTACGCTTGCTATACATGGTGAAAAGAATACCCAGCACTTCAAGATCAGGATTAATCGATTTCTTCATGTTCCCCACAGTTCTTGTCAACAAGCTCAACCCTTCCATTGCCAAGTATTCACACTGCATTGGAATGATCACTTTCTTGGCCCATGCCATTGCATTGACCGTGACCAACCCAAGAGAAGGAGGACAGTCTGCAAGGATATACTCCCAAGAATTCTCCAATGGCGATAAAGCCCGTTTAATAAAAAACTCTCGCTCTTCCTCATCAACCAGCTCGATATTCAAACCAGCCATGTTGATATTGCTGGGAATAGCGTAGAGATTCTTGACAGGGGTCTGTTGAATCGCATCCTCAGCGGGAAGATGACCCGCTATTACCTCATATATACCAGGTTGCCTCCCATCAATGGAGGTAGCACTTGTAAGATTACCCTGGGCATCCAAATCGATCAACAGGACCTTCTTGCCCTGCCCCGCCAACGCAGCTCCCAAGTTGACTGCTGAGGTGGTTTTACCTACTCCACCTTTTTGGTTCAAAAACAGTATTGTTTGTGCACTCATGGTATTCACTATACGTAATAAATGCATTCATGTCACCCAATAAGGGAGTTAACTTGACCCTTCTTCATCTCTATAGTATCTTCAAGGTACCGTACCGTATGGAGGATACTTACATGAGAGAAGATAAAGTCAAAAAGGCAATTGAGGACATTAGGCCCTCTTTGCAAAATGACGGTGGAGATATCGAGTTCATCAGTTTGGTTGGCAATGATGTAACTGTTCGTCTTGTTGGCGCATGTGCTGGCTGCCCGATGTCCCAGATGACCCTGAAAGGTGGTGTAGAACGCTACCTTCGCAACTTTGTTGATCCGAATCTAACTGTGGTAAATACCCCAGATCTATAGTATTCAGAGAATCAAGCATGATGCGTTTCACGTGAAACATTCGCGTGGAACGTATTTTTTTTATACCCTGAATCACGTTTCGAAATACGCATTCTATTCGAATCAAATCTCTACCAAGATAATCGATGTTTCACGTGAAACAATCTTCGAAGACAATACCCGTTCCTGAACGTGTCTGAGCCATACGATCAATACTCCTTGTGTATACCAGACTCCACGTACAAAAAGAACGTGCTATTGTATATATTGCATTACCTCGTGTGCTCTTGTACTACCATCCAGTCCCCTATTCCTTCTACCAGATGTTTCACGTGAAACAGGACTGGCTTCAACATGGCCATACTATCCTTCTGAGCAAGTTGAATTCTCCTTGGTTGGTTTTTCACCTTCGATTTTGAAATGTTTTTCAAATATCCCAAAAACAGCAATTCAGCGCTCTATTTGCAGGTTTTTGAACCAATGTTTCTGTATAACGATACAGATTTGTGTGGGCAATTGAGCAAATTTTTGGCAATAAAATAGGCTGTTTTCTCAATGGAAAACAGCCCGATATACTACTTAACAGATGTTTTATTCGTTATCTGAATCGTCAGTTACCACATCTTCAGATTCATCATCATCAACATCCTCATCTTGAACCACATCCTCTGGATTTGGTGCTTCAGGAATCTCTACTTCTTCCTCTTCATCTTTCTCAGTAGAAGCGATGGCTACGATGGAGTCGTTTTTCCACTTCATCGACACCACACGGACTCCGGAAGCATTTCTCCCTTGCACCGAGATGGCATCACAATGAACTCTCAGCGTCTGTCCCATCATGGTGACACACACTACATCGTTATCATCATTCACACTCAGCACACCCACGATAAAGGAGGCCTTTGTTCCAAGACGGAAGATCTTCTGTCCCTGTGTTCCTCTACCATGTACATTGAAGCTGTCAAAGGTGACTTGCTTGCCCTGCCCATTTTCAGTAATCATGAGGATTCTGCGGGAATCATCTACCTTCAACAGTCCAGCAACCTGGTCATCTCCAATCAGGCGGATACCGCGAACACCACGGCTAGCTCTTCCCATTGCCCGTATATCACTTTGGCGGAACCTGAGTCCACGGCCATTCTTGGTGATCAACATGACCTCGTCACCTTCCTCAACAAGGTCACAGCTCAGGAGCTCATCACCTTCATCCAGGAACAAGGCCCTGATACCACGAACCCTTGCATTCACGAAGTTGGACAACGATACCTTTTTCACAACACCCTGACGGGTAGCCATCATCAGGTACTTATCCTCACTGAATTCCTTGAATGAAATGATTGAAGTGATCTTCTCGGAGGTTTCCAGCTGAAGAATATTCTTGATACTGGTCCCCTTCGCCGTTTTGGTAGCTTCAGGAATCTGGAATCCCTTGATATAGTAAGCCTTTCCAGCATTGCTGACGAACATCACATATTCATGGGTTGAAGCAACAAACATATGGTCGACGAAATCGCCATCCTGCAACTTGGTTGTCCTGGTTCCCTTGCCTGCGCGTCCATGAGCGTCATACTCCTCGACGGGAATTCGCTTTGCAAAGCCCTTGTTGCTGATCAATACAACGACAGATTCTTCCTTGATGAAATCCTCATCCGTTGCCTGTCCCAACTCCTCTCGGGCAATCCTCGTAAGCCTGCGGTCTTTTGGGACAAGGGTGGAGGGAAGGGAACGAACTTCAGATTTGACAACGTCCAATATCTTCTGGTCGTCCGCAAGCAAATCCTGATAGTAGGTTATCTTCTGTTCAAGTTCTCCCAATTCATCCAAGATCTTGGAAGTCTCAAGATGACTCAAGCGACCAAGTTTCATGTCGATGATCGCCTGTGCCTGGATATCATCCAACCCAAAACGTTCAACGAGACGATTTGCAGCTATCGTATTATCGTCAGACTCCTTGATGATCTTGATCACTTCATCGATGTTATCAAGACCGATTTTCAAGCCCCTGAGAATATGGGCACGCTCCTGTGCCTTGCGCAAATCATACCTTGTCCGTCTTGTTACCACCTCAGTTCGGTGCTCAATATAATACAGCAACATCTCCTTGAGTGTGAGCAACTGAGGCCTTCCCTTCACCAGTGCAAGATTGTTTACATTGAAATTTGACTGTAGGGCAGTTCGGCTGAACAACTGATTGAGCACCACCATCGGCTCGGAACCCATCTTCAGCTCCACCACGATCCTGATACCGTTACGGTCAGACTCGTCGCGTATTGCACTGATCATAGGAATCGCACCATCCTTGCGGAGATCATCAATCTTCTTCACCAAATCGGCTTTATTGACTTGGTAGGGTATCTCGGTGAACACAATCTGATCATGACCACGGTCACTCTCCTCAATCTCGTACACAGAGCGCATGACAATCTTGCCACGTCCGGTGGTAAAGGCATCCTTGATACCCTGCACACCACAGATGACTCCTCCTGAGGGGAAATCAGGACCCTTGATATGTTCCATCAACTCATCAATGGTGATATCAGGGTTGTCAATGACTGCACAGATTGCGTCAGAGATTTCCTGTAGGTTGTGTGGAGCCATATTGGTGGCCATTCCAACTGCAATTCCACTACTTCCGTTTGCCAGCAGGAAGGGGAATGAACCAGGGAGTACCAGAGGCTCTGTCATCGAGTCATCATAGTTCGGCCCGAAATCAACCGTCTCTTTCTGGATATCCTGCAACATTTCCTCGCCGATTCGGCTCATCTTAGCCTCGGTATATCGCATTGCTGCTGCCGGGTCACCATCAATCGACCCAAAGTTGCCCTGGGGGTTTACCACCGGGTAGCGCAAGGAAAAATCCTGCGCCAGGCGCACCAATGCATCATATACCGATCCATCCCCATGGGGATGGTATTTACCAAGTACATCACCAACAATACGAGCACATTTCTTATATGAGGAGTTGGCTCTCAGACCCATCTCATACATATCAAAGAGGATTCTTCTGTGGACCGGCTTGAGACCGTCACGTACATCAGGGAGAGCCCTGCTGACAATGACTGACATGGCATAGTTGAGATACGAGGTTCGCATCTCCTTTGCCACGTCTACAATTATTGTCCTATTTTCGTTTACTTCTTCCACGATCATGTCCTTATACTAGATATCCAAATTCGAAACATAGACGGCATTTGCGTCAATGAAAGCCCTTCGTGGCTCAACTTCTTCACCCATGAGCATACTGAAGACCCTATCAGCTTCCTCTGCATCTTCAAGAGAAATCTGGCTGATCATGCGTGTCTCAGGATTCATGGTTGTTTCCCAAAGCTGGTCGGGGTTCATCTCACCAAGACCTTTGTAACGCTGGATGCCAACCTTGTTTTCATCCCTGACATTGTGTTCCTCGAGAATCTTGGTCCTCGCTTCCTCATCATAGGCATAGAATACCTTCTTCCCTATGGTGATCTTGTACAAGGGAGGCATTGCAAAATAGATATATCCAGCTTCAATGAGAGGTCTCATATACCTGAAGAAGAACGTCAACAGCAGTGTCCTGATATGTGATCCATCAACATCCGCGTCCGCCATGATGATAATCTTGTGATATCTCGTTTTAGAGATGTCAAAGGTCACATCATTGTCGAAATCTTCATCCTTCCCCATATTGTTGTACCGAGTAATACCGGCACCAATGGAGGAAATAACCGGCTGCAGCTTATCATTTCCCAAAACCTTGAATTCCTGGGCTTTCTCAACATTGAGCATCTTGCCCCAAAGAGGAAGAATTGCCTGGAATCTACGGTCACGTCCCTGTTTTGCGGACCCACCTGCTGAATCACCCTCAACAATGAAGACCTCACACTTTGCAGGATCCTTTTCAGAACAGTCGGCCAGCTTGCCTGGTAGGCCGCCACCTTCACTCTTCTTCCTGATCTGCTCTCGTGCCTTACGGGCGGCAACCCTTCCAAGCGCAGCATTGATGATCTTCTGCAGAATGATTTCTGTCTGTGCAGGAAACTCATCAAAATAGTTTCCCAGCTTCTCATACACCATGGAGAAAACAACGCCGGTAACAGCAGAGTTGCCCAACTTCATCTTGGTCTGCCCCTCAAACTGGGGCTCGGGAACCTTTACAGAAATAACAGCGGTCAAACCTTCTGAGATATCACTCTGCTCGAGTTTTTCCTCATACTTCTTCAAGAGTTTTGGGTTCTTCTGTAATTGAAGGTTGATAACCCGACTCAATCCAGTCCTGAAACCAGTGAGGTGGGTACCACCCTCCCGGGTGTTGATATTGTTGACAAAGCTAAGCACCTTCTCATCGTACTTATCATTGTACTGCAGGCCGATCTCCACCTTGATGTTGTCCTTTTCCCCTTCAATGGAAATGGGAGGATCAACCAAGACACGCTTGAATTCGTTAAGGTAACTCACAAAGTGGGAAATACCACCCTCAGAGTGGAATGTTTGTTCCTTCACTTCGCTTCCTCTGCGATCAGTCAGGGAAATTGAAACACCCTTATTCAGGAAGGAAAGCTCCCTGAATCGGCCAACCAATACCTCATAACTGAAAGCATTCGGCTCCATGATGGAGTAATCGGGGGAGAATTTCACCACGGTGCCGCTTCGATCGGTATCTCCGATGCGAAGCACTTCACTCTTGGGCAATCCACAGCTGTAGAGCTGTCGGTATATTCCCCCATCCCGATAGATGGTAACCTCCATCCAGACCGAGAGGGCATTCACACAGGAGACACCCACCCCATGCAATCCGCCGGAAACCTTATAGGAGTTCTTGTCGAATTTTCCTCCGGCATGCAGTTGGGTGAGGGCAATTTCCAGCGAGCTTTTCTTTTCGGTTGGATGTGGATCGACTGGAATTCCGCGGCCATTGTCCTCAACGGTACAAATCTCTCTTCCCTCATCATCAATATCGAGGTAGACACGGATTTCTGAACAGTAACCAGCCATCGCTTCATCAATGCTATTATCAACCACCTCATATACGAGATGATGCAATCCATCAATGCCTGTGGATCCAATGTACATACCAGGTCGTTTTCGAACAGCCTCAAGACCCTTGAGGACCTGAATACTCCCGGCAGAATAACCATGGGAAACAGAAGCCATCTCTACACCATCGTGGTGCAAGGATGGCTCCAACGTCCCGTTGCCAAAGCTCCCTTCACTCATTCGTTATATCCTTATGTAATAATAAAAAAAATAGCTGTATCAATTCTTATCAAGTATACCAAAATTATGGGGGAGTTGCAAGCTTGCACACAAATTCAAGCCAATTTATTACTTCTTTTATTACAAGATTTTATAAACAACAGTTTCGGTTAGCTGTACAATACTTGCACCGTCTCACGCTACAAGGTAAAATGGCCGCATGAGCGAAGCACAAAATATATACTACGAGTTCTGGCAGGAAACTGTCTCACGTATCAAGGAGACCCTTCCAGAACAGGAATACCATACCTGGTTCAATCGAATTGCCTACCTACGATCAGATAGTCATAAGGTAGTATTGGCTGTAGCAAGCCAGTTTATTCTTGACACAGTAATAGCCCGTTACAGGGATATGATACGCAATACAATGATTGAACTAACTGGAGAGGACATTGATATTGGTTTTGAGGTAGTAGCACGTTCAAAAATTGAACAAATTCAAAAACCATTAAAAGAACACAAGGAAGCACCAAAGGAAACACCCATTGTCACCATCCAAACAAAGCCACAGGTCAATGAAGAAAAGACCTTGAAAATGAAAATGGATAGCAATCTGAACCCTTCCTATGAGTTTCATACATTCGTGATCGGGGACAACTCGGCATTTGCCTATAATGCAAGCCTCGCCATTGCAAAAAACCCTGGAGTCAGTTACAACCCTTGCCTCATATATGGTGGTGTAGGGCTTGGAAAAACCCACCTATTGAACTCCATCGGAAATTACATCATCAACAACACTCCTGAGCTGAAAGTTATGTATGTGACAGCAGAGATGTTTACCAATGAATTCATTGAATCAATCGGGTCACAAAGAACACAACAGTTCAAGAACAAATTCCGTAAAGTGGATGTGCTGCTCATCGATGACATACACTTCCTACAAGGAAAGGACAGCACACAGGAAGAACTGTTCCATACATTCAACAACCTGTACGAGTCAAAGAAACAGATGGTATTCACCTGTGACCGACCCATCAGTGAGCTGAAAAATATCACCGATCGCCTGAGTTCCAGGTTTGAGAGGGGATTGAACGTTGATCTGCAACCACCAAACTATGAGACAAGAATGGCAATCCTCAAGAAGAAACTTGTAGAAAAGGGAAGTTCGATGAGTGAGGAGATCCTCAACTACATAGCAACCAATGTATGTACCAATGTGAGAGATCTTGAATCATCACTTACCAAGCTTATTGCCTATAGTGAACTACTTGGACAGGAAATCTCATTCGACAAAGCAAGGGAACTCCTCGGCATTCTTCCCTCCTTGGCTGCCAATGCAAACCAAACCCTCTCAATTGATACCATAATCAAGGTGGTAGGAGAGTACTTCAATGTAAGCAGCTTCGAAATCAAGGGGAAAAAGAAGAACAAATCGCTTATACAACCAAGACAGATTGCCATGTACCTGGCAAGGGATATTACCGAATACTCCACTACGGAAATCGGTACAGAATTTGGAGGCCGGGACCACACTACCGTCATGCATGCACATGACCGGATTGAGTCCCTGATGAAGGGGGATGAATCGTTTGCAAACACCATTGTAAAATTGAAGAGGGACTTAACAAATAGTAAGCGGTAATATCTTGTGGACAACCACTGGATACCTTGTGGATACCTACCAAAACCTGTGGATAGAGCTTTTTTCCTTGTGGAAGGAATGTGGGTAACTGGGCAAGTTATCCACAAGATGAAAAAAATTAAGCAGTGATTGAGCAAGAAATTAGAAAGTTATCCACAGAATCTGTGCTATTATTACTATTATTACTATATTTTTTAATAATCTAGGAGTATCAATATGAAATTCGTCTGCAACAAAGATGACATCCTCAACGAGATAATATATTCAATGGATTTTACCAGCCAGAGAAATTCCCTTTCCATCACCAGCAATGTCTATCTGGAAACCTTTGATGGACGACTCATCATCAAGGCAACAGATCAGAAATTGGGATTCATCACTGAGATTGCAGTCGATACATTGCAAGAAGGAAGAACCACTGTTTTCTGTGAAAAACTCCTGAATATTCTCAGAAGCCTTCCAAACGCCCAAATTGATTTCTCATTGGAAGATGGAATGCTTACGATCAAGCCTGAAGAGCAAAACATTGATTTCAAACTGAGAACCATAGATGCTGATGAATTTCCTTCCTTGGAAAATCCAGAATTATCCTCGTATTTCACGATTCCTCAGAAAACCTTCACCGATATGGCAAACCAAACCATGTTTGCCATCAGCGAGGATGAAACAAGATATTTCCTCTGTGGATTGTATCTCGAAAGAAATGCAAGTGGCATGAACATGGTTGCCACTGATGGAAGAAGACTTTCCATTGTGGAGAGAACATTTGAAGAAGAGCTTCCCATGTTCCCATCAATTATCATTCCACCAAAATTCTTTACAGAATTGAAAAAACTCTCTACAGATGAGGGAATGCTTGATCTTTCCATAACAGAAAACATTCTTTTTGCAAAAATTGGAAACAGGACATTCTATACAACCCTCATCAAAGGACAATATCCAAACTATCGTAGGGTAATCCCTGAAATGCAAACCTATACCTGCACGATGAGAATCCAAGATATGCTTGATGCCTTGAAGAGAGTTTCTCTCTTTGTTGAAAACAAGGCAAAAAGAATCTTCCTGGATATCAGTGAGGCTGGAGTGTTGATCACCAGTGATGAGAGTGAAGTTGGAGAAGCCAAAGAGATCATTGCATGTCAGTATGAAGGTCCTGACAGCAAGGTTTCCTTGAACTACACATACTTGGTAAATCCATTGAAAGTCATGGAAGGAGAATATTTCTCCATCAGCTTTACTGAGCCTACTCGTGCAATGACAGTAAAACCTGATAGTAATAGGGATTACTTTCATATCATCATGCCAATGCAACCGAATGCCTGATGCGTTTTACCCAGCTTTGGACCAACCAATTCAGAAACCTGGCCAGTGAGAAAATACCTGTCGATAACCGACAGGTATTCCTCATTGGACCCAACGGACAAGGAAAAACCAATCTTCTTGAAGCGGTATATACACTCTGTTATGGATCTTCGTTTCGTACAAACCAACTGAAGGAACTTGCAACCGACAAAGAAAAAAACTTCAAGCTTGAAGGGGTGTACGTAACAGATGATGAACAATATCACACCCTTATACTCGAATACAAGGATGCGAAACGGACGGTACTGCTTGATGGACGGGAAATCAAGGACAGAAAGGAGTTGATCTACAACATTCCCTGCATTGTTTTCAGCCATGATGATATTTTTTTCATCAAGGGAGAACCTGAACAGCGAAGAAAATTTTTCGATCAGATCATGAGTATGTACAATCCCCTGTTTTTTGATGATATGCGCAGGTATCGGTTGGTATTGAGACAACGGAATCTGGCAATCAAAGAACAACGACTTGAATTGCTTCCAGTCTATGATATCCAGCTCGCCACCTATGGCATGGCAATACAGCAGGAAAGAACACGTGCTGTATTCGAGTTTGACCAAATTTTTCCTGAAATGTATCGCTCTGTTTCTGGTCAGGATATTGACGTGCATATCGAGTACCAACCATCCTGGAACACCTGTGCAACCAAGGATGAGGTGATTGCTTACCTGGAACAGACAAGGGGACGGGATATGAACCTGTTGACCACTACCAGTGGAATCCATCGTGACAGATTCCAGGTGATGGAAGGTACTCAAAATTTTTCCCAAACAGGATCTACCGGCCAAATGAGGCTCGCTTCACTTATTTTCCGTACTGCACAGATGGCATTTTTTGAGAAGAAAACTGGAGGGAAGCCCTTGATACTGGTTGATGATGTCCTGCTTGAACTTGATCATACCCGACGGGCGGAATTTCTTAGGTTGATGCAATCCTACAGCCAGGCTTTCTTTACATTTTTACCAGATGAGCAGTATTTCTCCTCTCTGGCAGATGAGAACGCATTGGTGTATACTGTCGATCAGGGAAAATTTATCAGCCATGAAAGATAAGAAAACAAGATTATGCAAGGAAGGAGAACCGCTGGAAGCAAGAACCGTGCTTGATTATGTCTTGCGCAGGCTTGATATCAGTGTGGACAACCCAAAAGCAGCTGTTGGATTTGAGTGGCAGAAAATCATCGGAAACCGCTTGTACCCACATGTGAAAATTGTGGAAATCAAGCACACCACATTGGTTTTGAAAGCCGATCATCCTTCTTGGGCACAAATTACCATGATGCAGCAAAAAAAGATTCTTTCTCTGCTTGAAAAGAAGTATCCATCCCTAGGCATTAAGAGCATCCAGATGCTAAGCTCTTAGTTACTTGACGTAAATACGGGCAGTCTATATACTGCACCACTCGGGGGAGTATCCTCTGAATTAAGTAGAAACTATCCGCGTAAAGCGATGTAAAAATTGGAGATTATCTCATGAGTTACAAAGGAAAAAGAACCTACCAGCCCAGTAGAGTGAAGAGAAACAGGAAGTTTGGTTTTAGGGCTCGTATGGCAACAAAGGGCGGTCGCCTGGTTTTGGCCCGCAGAAGAGCCAAAGGCAGACACAAGCTGTCCGTATGTGATGAGAAGAAGCCTTTCTAAACAAGAAATTGTAAAACGTAAACCGGAGATTGACCGAATTTTCAAGACCGGCAGGCATTATTCCTGCCGTGGGTTGAAACTTATCGTAAGTCAGAACCAACTGGATGTTGATAGGATTGTGGTAATTCCGGTCCGTCATTACGGTAATGCTGTCCAAAGAAACAGGATCCGTAGACAAATCAAGGAAATTTGGCGTACAGAAAAGCCCAGGATGGTCCCCGGTTACGATTTTGCATTTGTTGTGTATCCAGGAAAGATTCTTGATTATGCATTCCAAAAGGAACAAATACTCTCTCTCTGCGATAAGGCTGGGGTGTTTAACCAGTCTTAGAGCGCTTTCATGACACTCCTTATTCTGTTGTTCTGTCCTATCTTTCCTGTGTTTGCCTTCTTCTCTACACATCCCCCCATCAGGAGCAGATATGGATAAAAATACCATTCTAGCCATTGTTCTATCCGTATTGGTCATTACCCTCGGAATGACCATTCAAGCCACTTTCTTCGCGCCGACCACCACTGAAATGGTGACGACCACTCAGCAAGTTGAAACCTCGGGCAACACTTCAGGGCAGAGTACCTATTTGGAGCCTGCACAATCGAGTCAGGTTTCAGCCAATATTGCATGGAACAGTAGTCTCCCAGGTTCAATGGTTGTTGTTGGCAATGAAGGCAATAAGACTCCCTTCACATTTGAGACAAACTATTTCTTGATTGAATTCAATCCCAGTGGTGCCTCAATTGCTTCCTTAAAGCTGAAAGACCACCTTGATGAAGGAGAGCCTGTTGAACTCCTGTTCAAGGATGCATCATCCAATGATGCTTTCTTGATGTATGTAGGAAATGACAAGACCAATCCCATCGATGCAACTTTCCGTTACCAGATCATAGGTAACCAGGTGCAATTCACCCAGGAGTTTGCCCTTCTCGGGGAAGATGGCAAGACCCCTGGTGCCCCATTCTCCATCACAAAGACCTACACTTTTGGAGAAGAGGATTACCTCTTTGAAATTGATGTGGAGACCAGGAACAGTGAGAACAAGGCCATTCCTCTCTCCTTTGAGAATTATGCCTATACGCTCGCCTTTGAACCACAGATTGGACCCTCTTTCTCCTCCCTCGACAACAACTACAACTATCGTCGTTTCTATATCAAGGAAGACGGTTCTTCCAAGAAAGATCAGGTCAAGTTGAGCAATGGTGCATATTTAACAACCAAGCCTCTTTCCTGGGTAGCGCTTGTCGGTAAGTATTTCTCTATGATTGCCATTCCTGATGCTACCAACTACATGGTCAGCTTGAGTGAAGTTCCAGATGAAGGCCTTCCTCTTCAGTCGTGCATCTATCTGAGCAGACCAACGATCAAGAGTGCAGCCCAGACAGATACCTTCAGGTTCTATGCCGGTCCGCAGCTCAAGGGTGATATGGTCATCTACAATGATGCTTCCCTGAATAGCTTTGGGGTATCGGGCTTGCAACTTGAAGCAGCGCTGGACAGCAGTTCATGGCTTGGATGGCTGGAGACAATACTGAAGACCATCTTGAATTTGCTTTACCGCATAATCCCCAACTATGGTATTGGTATCATCATCCTTACTTTCCTCCTGAAGCTGGTACTCTACCCGATCACCAAGAAGGGTATGGAGTCAACTGCAAAGATGGCATCCCTCTCCCCTAAGATGCAGGAGATCAAGGAGAAGTATCCTGACAATCCAACCAAGCAGAATGAAGAGATGGCAGCCCTTTATAAGAAAGAGAAGATCAACCCCATGGGTGGATGTCTTCCGATGTTGTTGCAGTTTCCCATCCTTATTGCCTTCTACGGATTGCTTAATAAGCACTTTGAGCTGAGAGGAGCGATGTTCATCCCCGGATGGATTCCTGACTTGAGCCGTCCAGATACGGTTGCGATCTTGCCGTTCAACCTGCCCTTCCTTGGCAATGAACTGCACTTGCTTCCCATTTTCTATACGGTAAGTATGATTTTCTCAATGAAAATAACCCAGAACGCCTCAACTGCAGGTAGTCAGCAGGGAATGATGAAGTTCATGACCTACGGAATGCCGTTGATGTTCTTCTTTGTGTTGTACAATGCTCCTTCTGGTTTGATCCTCTACTGGTCAGTGATGAATGCCCTATCCATCCTTCAGCAGCTGCATACAAACAAGAAGAAACAGCGTGAGGCAAATGAGGAAGCACAGAACAACGTGCAGCAGTTCCCAGGTCCAAAGGGAAAGGGACGCAAATAGAAATTCAACTGCGGGGGATTTTCCCCCGAACGGAGTAGCATATGATGAAAGAATTCGAAGGACGTACTGAGCAGGAGGCTATTGCAAAAGCAATTGAGGAACTGCATATTGAGCGTGAAGATTTCGATGTGGAAATCGTTGAACCGGTCAAAAAGGGGCTCTTCAAGAAGAGCAATGTTAAGATCAGGATTCATTTTGACGATGGAAGCAATCTGGAACCGGATACATTTGATGATGAGAGAGACCTTGAACAGCCTATCAACAGCGAACTTGAGGACAAGTTGCTTACCTTTGTGGCTACTATCTTGGACAAGATGGGATATGAAGGCAGGGTATCCATCGGGTTCAGGAAGGAGCGGAAGCTCGGATTGAATATTGAGAGTGACAACTCAAATATCATCATTGGGCGTAAAGGGAAGAACCTCGATGCCATCCAGCTTATTGCCAATGTGTATGCTGGGCAATTTGATCCTGACATGAAGGTCATCGTTGATAGTGAAAACTATCGCATGCGGCATGAAGAACAACTGATCAGAATGGCTTTCAAGACAGCTGAACAGGTGCGAAAGAGCGGGAGAAGCAAGTTGCTTGAGCCAATGAATCCGTATGAGAGAAGGCTTGTCCATACCGCACTCAATGACTTTGGTGGGGTGGAGACCAAGAGTGAGGGAGACGGACTGTATAAACAGATACGAATCTCCAACGAGAGAAACTAAACCAACAACGGGAGCCAATCAAGGTTCCCGTTTTTAATGCTTGACAAATATTCAGAACAGACCTACTGTAACTAGTGTGCCGTATGGCACAAAACACTATATATTGTGTGTATAGGAAAAGGGAAGTTGGGTGTAGAAGCCCACGCGGTCCCGCCGCTGTGATGGGGAGTTCCGGGCAATATCCACTGGAGAAATCTGGGAAGGGGCCTGGGATGAAGAACCTAAGCCAGAAGACCTTGCCTGTACAGACACGCCGTCACGGAGCATGACATAAGGCGTGTGCCTCAGGGCACCCTCTTTATACGTCTTGTCTCCGCGAGGAGGAAACCATGCAACAGCAAGTGGTCAAAAGAGACGGGCAGGTGGTTCTCTGCGAGGTTCAGAAAATCATTGATGCAATCGAAAAAGCAGCGAATGCTGCAGGACAAAAAGTGGATGCCAAGATGGTTGCCACCATCGTTTTGTCCAAGACTAAGGGAAAGGAAAAGGTAGAGGTGGAATATATCCAGGACCTTGTTGAAGAATCCCTGATGGAACAGAGCTATCAAGCAACCGCAAAAGCCTACATCCTCTACCGTAAGGGAAGGGAACGGGTAAGAGAGGGCAAGGCCCTCATCAAGGCAACGAATGAGATGTTCAGTGCCTATCTTGATGATACAACCTGGAGAGTCAAGGAGAATGCCAATACCAGGCGATCTGTCAATGGTATGAACAACTACATCCGTGAACGATTCACAGAGCAGTACTGGTTGCATGAAATCTATCCAGAGACTATCCGTGAAGCCCACCAGAATGGGGCACTGCATCTCCATGACCTTGGCTTCTTTGGCCCATACTGTTGTGGCTGGGACCTTCGCCAACTGCTTACCTCTGGCTTTGGAGGTGTTGATGGGAAAGTTTCCAGTAAGCCGGCAAAACATTTTCGGTCCCTACTTGGACAGGTGGTGAATGCAACCTTCACCTTCCAGGGGGAGTGTGCAGGAGCACAGGCCTGGTCTTCCTTTGACACCTACTGTGCACCATTCATCAGGTATGATGGCCTTACCTTCCGTGAGGTCAAGCAAGCAATGCAGGAGTTCATTTTCAATCTCAATGTCCCTACCCGAGTAGGGTTCCAGTGCCCTTTCTCCAATCTGACCTTTGACATCACCGTTCCCTCCAGTTTGCGGGATGTACCGGTCATCCGGGGAGGAGAGCTGCAAAAAGAGACCTATGGGGAGTTCCAGGATGAGATGGATATGGTCAACCATGCCTTCTGTGAGGTCATGGAGGAAGGCGATGCTTCTGGAAGAGTGTTCACCTTTCCCATCCCTACTTACAATGTTACCAAGCAGTTTCCCTGGGAATCGCAGGTTGTTGATTCCATTTTTGCCATGACCGCAAAATACGGGATCCCTTACTTCTCCAATTATGTGAACAGTGACTTATCCCCTGAGGATGCGCTCTCAATGTGCTGCCGACTCAGACTCGATACCTCTGAGCTCAAGAAGCGCGGTGGGGGGCTTTTTGGGTCCAATCCTCTTACCGGTTCAGTTGGTGTGGTGACATTGAACCTTCCCAGGCTTGCCTATGAAAGCAAGGATGAACAGCAATTCATGTCAGCACTCCATGATCTTTCCCTCCTGGCTAAAAAAAGCCTTGAGATCAAGCGTGAAGTCATTGAGAAGCAGACCGAGCATGGCATGTATCCCTTTAGCCGGTTCTCGTTGGAAACGGTAAAACAACGGAATGGGAGGTATTGGGCAAACCACTTCAGCACCATCGGAATTGTGGGCATGGAAGAGGCCTGTCTCAACCTATTCGGTAAGGAAGGATCCCTTACAACCGAGAAAGGTCAGTCCTTTGCCCTTCGGGTACTCTCGACGCTACGGGAAATCATCCAAGGCTTTCAGCGTGAGACAGGAAACTTCTACAACCTTGAGGCTACCCCCGCCGAGGGAGCCAGCTACCGATTGGCAAATCTCGATAAGAAAGCCTTTGGTGATATCATAACCGCCGGCGAAGATGTTGCATACTATACCAACTCCTCGCAGCTTCCTGTAGGGTATACCGATGATCTCTATGAGACACTGGAAAAGCAGGACGAACTGCAGTGCCAATACACAGGAGGAACAGTCCTTCACCTCTATCTTGCCCAGAGAATAGAGGACCCAAAGCTTGCCAAGCAGTTGGTAAGGAACGTATGTACCCGTTACAAACTTCCCTATGTCTCCCTTACCCCAACCTTTTCTACCTGCAAGAACCATGGATATCTCGTTGGAGAGGTTGAATATTGCCCGTATTGCGGGGAAAAGACCGAGGTATGGACCAGGGTGGTTGGCTATCTCAGACCCAAGGAAGATTTCCATCCTGGAAAGCAAGAGGAACATCGCCAGAGAAAGTTTTATGAGGTAAAAGTATCATGATCGTCAGTGGTCTTGAAGGCTCATCATTCCTGGATTATCCAGGGATGTTGAGCTGTGTTCTCTTTACCCAAGGGTGCAACTATGACTGCTTTTATTGTCATAACCGTGCATTAATTGCCTATAAGAATGGTGTTATAGGCTATCAAGAGATAGAGAATTTTCTGAAGAAACGGGTGGGTTTCCTGCAGGCGGTTGTCATCAGTGGAGGAGAGCCCACCTTGCACGGCAGTCTTCCTCAGTATTTCTCCTTGGCTAAAAGCCTAGGCTATCTTACCAAGCTTGATACCAATGGAAGTCGCCCGAAAGTGCTTTTGGAATTGTTGGAAGCAGGATTGCTTGACTACGTTGCACTGGATGTGAAAGCACCGTGGGCAAGGTATCGGGAAATTGCAGGAAAGGGAGCTGACCCAGCGAATGTGCAGCGATGTGTGGCTTTGCTTCAGGAGTACCAAGTGAGGCATCCTTCCTTTCGATGGGAGGTGAGAACCACATTGGCTCCAACCTTAATGGAAGAGGATTTACTGGAGATTGCCTCCATGTTGCCTAAGGTAAACCGTTGGGTACTGAATTCTTATCGTACACCGAAGGAGTACAAGGAAGAGGATGGAACGAGGGTCAACCAACCCGCCCTGGTTGAGCGGGAGGTTGCCTGCATGCAAGAGAGATTGCTTCTCTTGCAGCCGAATCTCAAGCGAGTGAGATAATCTGTTCCCAGGGAAGGCCGCTCTTGCCGAAGTGTCCATAGTTCATGGCCTTCTGGTAGATCGGCCTTTTTAGATCCAGTGTCTTTATGATGCCTGCTGGGGTGAGGTCGAACTTCTCCCTTACCAGCTTTTCCAACTGTTCATCGTCCTCTGTTCCAGTCCCAAAGGTATCGACATACACGGAGATGGGATAGGGAACGCCGATTGCATAGGAGAGTTGGACCTCACAGGTTGTGCACAATCCATTTGCGACCAGGTTCTTTGCAACGTAGCGAGCCATGTAAGCACCGCTTCGGTCAACTTTTGAGGGATCCTTCCCGCTGAACGCTCCACCTCCATGACGACCCATTCCACCATAGGTGTCTACAATGATCTTTCTCCCTGTCAAACCAGTGTCTCCTGCAGGACCTCCCGTGACAAATCTACCGGTTGGATTAATATACACCTTGGTTTTATCGTTCAACAGGCCGGTAGGCCCCAGTACGGTTTCAATGACTTCCTTTGTAAGATAAGAGATAAGGGTATCACGACGGGCTTGTTCGGTATGTTGGTGACTGATGACCACCGAATCTATGTGCACTGGTTTCCCATCCTGGTACAACAGTGAGACCTGGCTCTTTGCATCGGGTCTCAAGAAAGGAGCTTCGCCACTTTTTCGCAGCTTGCTCGCCCTTTCCAGGAGTTGATGTGCCCAGTAGATCGGGGCCGGCATGAGAGTCTCTGTCTCATTGCAGGCATACCCGAACATCATGCCCTGGTCGCCAGCACCTTGTTGGCCGTACAGGGATGTTTCAGCAGTAACCCCCATGGAGATGTCCGGTGATTGGGTATTGGTAAAATCCAGTACCGTAAGGGAGCGGTAATCAAAACCGATTCCCTTATCAGTATATCCAATTTCCTTTACCGTGGATCGAACGATGTTGTCTATGTCGATTGTTGCATTGGTGGAAAGTTCTCCTCCCACCACGACCCTGTCGGTCGTTGCGAAGACTTCACAGGCAACCCTGCTTTGTGGGTCCTGGGCAAGACAAGCATCCAATATGGCATCGGAGATCTGGTCACAGACCTTGTCCGGATGCCCCTCACTGACTGATTCTGAAGTGAAAATGTGTGAACCATGTGTTAACATACTACACCCTTCCTTATGGAACTGCGGAAGGGGGAACTTAACTCAAATAGATTGATATGCTCCCCTTTTAGCAAGTTTCTTTATTGACGCCCGCAAGCCGGGAGGCTGACAAATCGACGTCATTGAAGATTCTACCAAGAAACAAGGTTTTTTACAAGACAACAGCAGGGGGTTTTATAACAATAATTGTTATTATATATAATGTTATGAAAATGGTATATATACAAGATGGAAAACAGTTGGAAATCTACATGCACCCCAAGCGGCAGCAGGTTTTACATGAGTTGGGTGTACAGGGACCGATGACAGCCAAGATGCTCAGTGATACACTCGAAATGATCCCCCCCAGTGCAAAACATCATGTTTCCCGATTGATGGAATTACAGGTAGTCGAGGTGGACCACACAGCATTGATCCATGGTATTACCGAAAGCGTTTGGTGATGGTGAGTTTCTGCTCTCTCGCTGAGGAGAAACGAAAACTTGTTTCTGATATGGTGACCAGACAAATCCACGAAAAAAGGAACAATCGTTTACCGATGGAGATGGTCATTTCCAGGCGGACCAGATTTCGGGAGTCGTACATCTCAGCAGAGATGAGGCTGATGAGCTTTACAGGCGAATCAGGACGTTCCTCGATGAGAAAGAGAAGAAAGAGGATGGGAATGAGCCCTTTGTCTTCTCTCTGATGGCCTATCATGCATAAGCAGTATGTTCCACCCTGCTCCTTATATGGCTAGCTTATCTGCCTCCTCTCTCGCATTGGGGATGACGACAGCCATCATATTCTCAATCAGCATCCTTGGATCGGTATTTGGCAAGAAACTCGTAAGGTATAAGCGTCCTGTAGGCATCTACTTCATATCTTGATCTACCTGCTACAGGTTCTGCTCTCCATGACCACGAGCATGGCATGGTTCTTGGGTGTGTTTTCCCTGATCTATCTTTTGCTTGGGGTTTTCTCTGTGGTGGGAACCTATGTATTGAACAATGTCTCAGAGGATACGGTAAGGACAAGCATGTTAAGTCTCTCCTCCTTCAGCCTGCAATCAGGTGGAGTCCTCGCCAACCTGTTTGCAACCTCCCTGCTCCTTGTTGGAGGGATTTGCTTGTTCTGGAGGGCCTCTGCCTTCGTCGGGATCATGGGAATCCTGTTCTTGACCAAGCCGATGCTACAGCGATTTCCAATCTCCTGAAGCAAAAAAATCTCTGAGTTCCTTTGCTTTCTCCTTGCTGAACTGGGCCCCACGTTGCCTGATTATCTCACCGGCAAGGATGGATGCGATTGTTCCAGATTCCTGGATTGAGTAGTCATGGTATTGTCCATAGAGAAATCCTGCGGCATATACATCCCCAGCACCAGTGGTATCGGTAGGGACTACCGGCCCCTTGACTGGAATATTGATGATCTTTCCTTCGTGGCTGATGTAGGAACCTTTTTTCCCATTCTTTACAACGGCTGTCCTACAGAGCTTACCCATGGAACGACAACACTCATAAGGGTCGTAGTTGTCAAAGAGAATCCTTGCTTCTTCCCTGTTTGCAAACACAATGTCACACTCTTGGCTGATGAGGTTGAGGAAGGGTTCCCTGTAACGGCCAACAGCAAAGGGGTCTGCGAGATCAAAAGAGACAACTGTATGGTGTTCCTTTGCAATGTGCAAGGCCTTCTTGATGGCTTCTTGCTGGCTTTTTGTATCCCACATATAGCCTGTAAAGTGGAAGAAGGAGGCTGTTGCCACGGTATCGTCGTCCACATCAGCCATCTCATAAAGCCGGTTTGCTCCCAGGAACGTGTTCATGCTCCGTTCACTATCTGGAGTGATAAGGATGACCGTAGAGCCAGTCATTTCCTTGTCGGTTATAGCAAGCTGGTCACCAACCCCAAGTTCCTTGAGACGCTGTTGATAGATGTGCCCATTCTCATCGCTGCCTATCTTTCCTGCCAGGGTTGTCTTCACACCCAGTGAGGCAAGGGCGATGATTGTGTTGGGACAGGAGCCTCCACAGCTGTAGGTTGTTTTGCGTTCCTTGGAGAGGAGCATGAGCTCTTCCATTCTCTGTGGGCCGATCAAGGCCATGGTGCCCTTGTGGATTCCAAGTGCGGTAATATCATCCTCCTCAACACTGACAATGATGTCGATGAGGGGGTTCCCTATGCCATAGACCATGTGCTCACTTTCTTTCATGTATGGGTATTCTATCATTGCTAAGTACCTGTATTCAACAAGAAGCTTGCGAAACTATCGTGCCAAGGGTAGGATGAACGAGGAGGCAGCAATGGGTGCATATCGAATAACCGGGGGAAACCCTGCGAGTGGGGAGGTTCAGATCAGTGGAAACAAGAATGGGGCACTACCGTGTCTTGCTGCCACCTTGCTGACTGATGAGCCTGTTCGATTGTTGAACGTTCCCGATATAGAGGATGTTCAGGTTATGGTCAAGCTCTTGGAGAACCTTGGTTCCAGGGTAGTCAAAGAGGATGCCAATACCTATACCATCATGAGTGGGGCAAGAAGCGGCAAGCTCAAGAAGAAACTGGTCCAATCTGTGAGGGGTTCCATTCTTCTCCTGGGACCATTGTTGGCAACCATTGATGAAGTTCGTCTAACACCTCCTGGAGGTGATGTCATCGGGCTTCGTAGACTCGATACCCACTTTATCGGCCTCTCTTCGTTGGGAGCCTCTTGCCTGATCAATGAGGAAGGGGAGATTCATATCAAGGCCAATGGAAGTAGGTTGCAGGCAAATGACATCTTTCTTGATGAAGCCTCCGTAACAGCAACAGAAAATGTTATCATGGCCTCTTCGCTGGCACAGGGAGAGAGCATTATAAGCAACGCAGCAAGTGAGCCTCACGTACAGGACCTTTGCAGGATGCTCAACAGCATGGGGTGTCATATTGAGGGAATAGGTTCCAACCGTCTCTATGTTACCGGTCAAAAGAAACTTCATGGCTGTGAGTTCCGTCTCACAGCTGACTATATGGAAGCTGGTTCCTATATCGGCCTAGCTGGTGCAACTGGAGGCCAATTGTTGCTCAAGGGGGTCGACCCTGGGCATCTGAGGATGATTCGCCTGGGCTTTGAACGAATTGGGATCACCTTCGTCGTTGATGGTCCTTCTTCCATCCTTGTGCCGAAAAGACAGAAACGGATACTTGCAAAGGAAGTAGGTGGCCATACTGCAAAGATTGATGATGCTCCCTGGCCAGGGTTTCCCGCTGATCTCTTGAGTATCATCACCGTATGTGCAACCCAGATGGAAGGTTCAATCCTGATCCATGAGAAGATGTTTGAGTCTCGTATGTTCTTCGTTGATTGGTTGATCAGGATGGGAGCTGACATCATTCTCTGTGACCCGCATCGAGCAGTGGTCAACGGTCCCAGTCAACTGCTGGGTTCAGAACTATCCAGTCCTGATGTACGGGCTGGAATGGCACTGGTCATTGCCGCTGCATGTGCAAAAGGTGTCAGTGTAATCCAGAATATCTATCAGATTGAACGTGGTTATGAAAATCTCTGTGGTAAACTCCAGGCCTTAGGGTTATCCATCGAAAGGGATGCGTAACTCCCTGTTTTTACTGGAGTTCACTCATGTATCCACACCCCTGTCCAGAAGTTGTCCACAAGTTATCCACAACCAAGTGGTACCTAGGTTGGTATAGGGTGCAGATAGGAGTGATTTCTAATAGGAAACATAGGTTTTTATACGGTATCGATGGATATGACAAATATATATATTGTAACAAATAAAACATAAGTTTACCAAACAGGTTTCATCGTGTTTTTATATAGGTTTAATGTACTTCTTATTGTTTAGTAAGGTACTTGTATTTAGGACAAATAAACGAGTTATCAACAAGTTATCCACAACCTTTACACGTTGCGCTTTGGTGCAGTAACTCACCTTCTTAGGTGACTTAGCTCAGAATATGTGATGATGTGTTTTGTGCAACAAGAACTACTGTGAGTGTACAATCTTTTCCAGTATGATGAACTGTGGTGCCGTTGTCCCAGGAGGGGCGATGAAACGTCATACATGGATACTCAGTACCTCTCTCGTTTTCCTCTCAACCTTGTTGTTGGTGGTTTTCTCGTTGGGCACCCTGGCTGAAATTGAACAAGTGTACAAGGACCAAACTGCACAGGGCACCGAAGCGTTGAAACGGCAGCTTCTCTATCATTCAGTCAACAACCAAATCAAGCGGATCGATACACAACGAGCAATTCACCAAATGGAATATCAAAAGCAACTGGACCATATCACTTGGCATATGGATACAGCCTATGAGGCGGATATTGAAAGCTTTCCACAGGTGGTGGCATCCTTCTTTACCCAGGACGCTTCCTCCCCTTGGACTGCAGTGCTTTGGCGGCGGGAAACGGGTGAAGTCATCATGGATACCCAAGGGGTCATCCCAGAAACAGAGCCTCCCATTGATGTGGTGAATAGCCTCCTGCATGGTTTCCAGTTGTATGAATTGCACTCATATGCACCCTATATGCTCTTTTTCGGAATTCCCCAGTCGGTAATCGATGAGGAAGTAAAGCAGTATATCGCTGATGAAATTTATGCTAGTGAGTATCCTGAGAATTCCTATATATGGGTCAATGAGGTTATCAACTATGAGGGTGGCGATAATTATGCTATCCGTAGAATCCATCCCAACCTCCGGGATTCTGTGGGTGTATATCTCTCTACCAATATGACTGATGTACAGGGCAATACACCCTACAAGACTGAGCTTGAGGGGATTAACAAGGATGGGGAGCTCTACTTCACCTATTTCTTCAAGAAATTGGATAGTGATGTCATCTCAGAGAAACTTTCCTATGCAAGACTCTACAAGGATTTTGACTGGATTGTTGCAATGGGAATCCATCTTGATGATCTCGCCATGTATATAGAGGAGACTGCAAACAAGAGTTCCGGCATCGTAGGTCAAATTACCCCGATTTCCATTGGGGTAATTATTCTGCTCTTTATGCTTCACTCTGTTCTTCTGGTAGTGCTGGAGTATCAGCGCAATAGAAAGCAATCAAAGGATCTTGAGGATCAAGCGTACAAGGATCCGTTGACCGGGATTGGAAATCGCAGGAGTGGTTTGCTTGCCTTGGAAAAAGCGTATCTTGAGAGCAGGAAGGGTAATGGCGCTGGGGTGATCTCAATCTTCGACATCGATTATTTCAAACATATCAATGATGCATTCGGGCATGATGCTGGAGACAGGTGCCTGATACAGCTTACCAAAACATTGCAGGAGTTCACCTGCTCAACAGATGCCCTTTTCAGGTGGGGTGGTGATGAGTTCCTTCTCGTATGTCCCCCTCTTACGGCTGGAAAAGTTAACCAGATGGCTGAGTCCTTGCTCAGTGCAGCAAGAACTGTGGAAGTTGAATATGAGACAACCAAGATAACACTGACCATCTCGCTGGGTTTTGCTTCCTTCCGTCCAAGTGATACATCTGAAATTGATACATTCAAGAGGGCAGACGGGGCGCTCTATCATGCTAAGGAAGCAGGAAGAAACAGGTTTGTGTTGTTTCCCTAATTTTTTCATTCCCAAGCTTGACAAGGGACAGGAGGGAATGTATAACTATCTATGTTGTTAGATAAAGCTAACAAATAAGGAGTACCTATGCCGCTTTCCTTTGCCCAAGTTGGAGAAACAAGAAAAATTATCGGACTGCACGGGGAAGATGCCATAAAACAACATCTTCTGGATCTTGGATTTGTTGCAGGAGAAATCATTCAGGTTGTGGGTAATAGTAGCCAAGGGATTGTACTTTCCATCAAAGGTGTCCGTCTTGCCTTGAATCGTGGGTTGGCTCACCGAATAAATGTTGCATAATTTCGTTATATGACGAGGAGATAGAAGTATGACACTAGGATCATTACGTCCTGGGGACAGGGCAAGAGTGCTGTCCATCGGAACACAGGGTACATTGCGCCAAAGGATTTTGGATATGGGGATTACTCCACGTGTGGTTGTGCAGTTGATTAAGGTTGCTCCCTTAGGTGACCCTCTGGAGCTGACGGTACGGGGGTACCAGCTGAGTCTGAGAAAGCAAGAAGCTTCTTTGATTGAGGTTGAAATCATCTAGCGCCATTTTTTTTTGCATATATAGTTAGATATTGCTAACAATAATGAGAGGAGTAACCATGCCCACAACCATAGCACTTGCCGGAAACCCCAATTCAGGGAAGACCACGGTATTCAATGCACTCACCGGATCTCGCCAGCATGTAGGAAACTGGCCGGGGGTAACCGTAGACAAGAAAGAAGGTGTCTACAGGAAGGATGCCAGATATACCATCCTTGACCTTCCAGGGACCTACTCACTCAGTCCCTATAGCGCTGAGGAGATCATAACCCGGACCTTTATCGTTGAAGAAAAACCAGCATGTGTCATTGATGTACTTGATGGCACCAGTCTGGAGCGAAATCTCTATCTTGCCCTGCAGATCATGGAGACAGGAGTCCCTACTGTTTTGGCCATCAATATGATGGATGAAGTTCGCCTGAAGGGTGATGCTATTGACTGCAAGCGACTGGAAGCAGAGCTTGGTGTTGCTGTCATTCCCATAGAGGCAAGGACTGGAAAAGGCCTTGATCAATTGATGCAAGCGGTTATGGATACGATTGAGACCAAGAGATACCCAAAGCCCTTGGATATCTACCGTCTAAACGGGACAGTGGACGAGGACACCCTGGCCGACCAAAGGTATACGTATATTACTTCATTGGTAGAGAGAGCTGTCCTCAGAAGTACCTCTTCAGGGGAGATCAAGGAAAGCAGGAGTGATAGGATTGATAAGGTTCTGACTCACCGTTTCTTTGCCCTCCCTGTTTTTGCAGTGGTGATGTACCTTCTTTTTGCAGCCACCTTCAGCGAGAACTTCCTCTTCATTGAAGGTCTGCCCAGCCCCGGGGTAGCACTTGCCACCGTTGTGGAGTCTCTTTGGGGGTGGTTCACTGACTTGGTGTCACGTGGCTTGGTATCTGCTGGAGCCGCCCCTTGGGCTTACAGCCTGGTGGTGGATGGTGTGTTGGAAGGACTGGGAGCCATCCTTGGGTTCCTGCCTCTTATCTTGGTGTTGTATCTGTTGATGAGCTTCTTGGAAGATAGCGGGTATATGGCTCGTGTTGCTTTTGTGATGGACAGGATTTTTCGACGGTTTGGATTGAGTGGACGGTCTTTCATCCCTCTCTTGATGGGTTTTGGGTGTTCTGTTCCCGCTATTATTGCTACCAGGACATTGGACAGTGAGAAGGATAGAAGGATCACCACCCTGCTTGCAGGGTTCATGCCCTGTGGAGCAAAACTACCGATTTTCATCATGTTTGTCTCCATCTTCTTCACCGATGGGAACAAGACATTGGTAATCTTCTTCTTGTATGCACTGAGCTTGGGGGTGTCGATTCTTGTCTCCCTTCTGATCAACAGGATTGCCTATAAGGGTCAGGTTTCCAATTTTTTGATGGAACTTCCCCAATACCGGCTTCCTACCCTCAGGTCAGTGTGGATCCATGGGTACGAGAAGGTGAAGGGATTCATCCAGAAGGCAGGTACTGTGATCCTCGCCGCAACCATCCTGATCTGGGTGCTCTCTTCCTTCAATATGGCATCGTTCAACGGCCAGAACCTGGAACAGAATGATACCATCCTCACAGAGATGGATACCTCATTCCTTGCATCAGTGGGAAAGGCTGTCGCTCCCATTTTCAAGCCCTTGGGTTTTGGGGAGTGGAGACCTGCTGTAGGTATAGCCACAGGTTGGATCGCAAAGGAGATGGTCGTGGTGACATTGGCCCAGCTCTATAGTGAGGATGTGAATGAGGAGTACCTAACGCAATACTTTGCTGGTATGAGTGAAGATGAACTTTCTGGTCTGGGATTTTCTGAGGGGATGTACTCAGCAGACGAGGCTTTCGATATCTATACTGAATCGGTATTGATGGAAGGCGGTGATGAAGGCGGACTACGTACACTTCGTCAGGATATTCATACCAAGCAAGCTGCCTTGGCTTATATGGCATTCAACCTGCTTTGCATGCCTTGCTTTGCAGCAGTTGGGGCTATGAAGCGGGAATTGAAAACAGTCCGACGTACAGCAGGAGCTGTTGGAATTCAGATGTTGACTGCATACCTTGTGGCCTTATTGATCAATGTGATCGGGTCCTTGGTTTGGTAGGAGGAGACTATGATTAATTACATAATTGGGTTTGGTGCTGCCATCTTCCTTTTGTCCTTGTTGGTAAGGTACATCAAGCGGAGAAAAAGGATCAAGGCGGCAGGGGAAATGCTCTCCTTTTGTAGTGGAAGCTGTGCATCCTGCTCAAATCGTTCTGTTTGTCAATCCTGATAAACCTCATCATGCGTAACCAGTACGACCGGTTCTTCTTCACTATTGATCAGGCATCGCCTGAGGGTGGAAAAGAGCTGGCGTACATTTCCCGGCCAATGATAACTCATAAGTAGTTCCAGGCCATGTTCATCCAGCTGCTTCTTGCTTTTACAGTGAAGCAGGAAATGATTGCAGAGCTGAGGGATGTCTTCAAGATGATCTCTTAGCGGAGGCAGGGTGATGGAAACCTCATTGATGCGGTAAAAGAAATCCTTACGGATTCGGTTTCCTTGCATGAGGGTCACGAGGTCCTCATTGGAGGCTGTGATGAGACGGAAATGGGAGGTATGCAATTGTGTATCGCCCAGACGTCGGTATTGTCCGTTTTCCAGGAGTCTGAGCATATAGGCTTGGAAGGAAGGAGAGAGGGTTTCCAACTCATCAAGGAACAATGTCGATTGGTTGGCTTCATGGACCAACCCTGGGAGGTCTGTATTTCCGTCGGTAAAAGCTCCTTTCACATGGCCAAAGAACATGGAGTTCCCTAAAGAACAGGAGAGGAGTGAGCAATTGACCGATACCATGTTTCTATGGGGGAAGCTGAGGCGATGAATATAGGTTGCCGCCAATTCTTTTCCTGTTCCTGTTTCTCCATACAGATGAATCGAGCAATTTTGCTTTGCATATCGGGAAAGTTTTTTTCTCAGTCTCTGCATACAATAACTATTTCCAACCAACCCACAAGGTATATATTGTTTCTGTAGTTCTCTACTTTCCGTTTTTCCCAGGAAAGAATCCAGATGTGAAAACAGGGAATTGAAGTCAACGCCTTTCCTTCTGATCACATGAAGATTAAGATTTTTGAAAGCCTGTATATCAAGTTGTTGCTCATTGCTGGTAAAGAGCAGGATGGGGATAGTGCATTGTTGGTAGGTTAGTTGTTCAAGAATTGAACGTGGGCTTCCTTTGCTCATTCGCTCGTCAATGATAAGTAGTTCTGGGCTCACCGAGCTGTTATCCAGCGCTTCCAGAAGCCTATGGGAAATAGTAAATTCATGAAGAAAATCTTGGGTGAAATGGTGCTTGAATTGCTCCTTGAACCGCCAGTCAGATGAAATGATGAACAGAGACATACTGAGACTCCCAATACATATTCATAGGAATACCTAACATAGCACTAGGGGAGCATCAACAGGGAAGATTCTTGTATTCCTGAGGGTACTATAAAAAGGAGCAAGCAGTGTGCTCTACTCTCTCTTTGAGAGGTGTACCGGTTCAGTAACTTTTTCCGTCATGATGGTCTGAATTGCAGAGAGAGCATAAATGCCTGCTGTTTCGCTGCGTAGGATATTGGTTCTCAGGAGCACTGGATTCCACCCCTCATCCTCAAGGGCTGAACACTCCTCTTCGCTGAAACCACCTTCAGGTCCCACAAGGAGGGCTATCGGGGTATCAATGGGGAGAGATTCGAGCAATTCGTGGAGCGTTTTCTGAGATTCGTTGCGGTTGCTTTGATGGAAGAACAGTGCAGGACCACGATTTTCCCACCACTTGGAAAGTTCTGTGAGGGGGATGATCTCTGGATGTATTTCCGTGGAGAGGGGAGATCCACTCTGCTGCAAGGCCTCCTTCACCTGTCGGTCCAACCGCTCAAAACGATTTCCCAACGCTTTCTCGCTTTTACCAGAGAGATCGGGGATACAGTAGCGGCTTTGGACAAGTACAATCTCCCTTACTCCGATTTCTGTTGCCTGGCGGACAATCTGCTCTTCTTTCTTTCCTTTGCAGAGACACTGCATAAGCGTCAAATTTGGATAGGGACCAGTATAGGAAGGAAGTGCATCGGTTGTTTGGACCGATGCGTCTTCATCTACTGCTATGCAGGAGAGTCTACACTCCTGTTTCCCGATTTTCTCAATGGTCAGTTGATAGGTCTTTCCAGTCTGGTCACGGCCCAGAATGTGCTGGCCTTCCTTGAGTCGTAGTACCTTGCTCAGGTATTGGCTCTCTTTTCCTCTTAGTACAAGAGAGTCTTCTCCCTTGAAGGTTTTTGGAAGGAT
>JAIMZO010000039.1 GCA_020054965.1 Spirochaeta sp.
TGTGTCGGCGTGCAATCAACTGGAGATAGAAGAGTTCAGTTAATGCAAGGGTCCTTCGTGCCTGCTTCAGGAGTTCAATTGTTGGTGGGAAGTGATAGCTCCGAATAGCTTCGTCAGTGGGGAGCAGTTGGTATTTCTCTATCAAGGTTTCAGGCAATTCCTCTTGGAAGTGGTGTATGCTTCTCAGAATTTCCTGGACATTCTTTCTGATCAGTCGCTGGCTCAAGGAGCCTCTCAAGGGATAGATGGGAAGAATCTTGCCGAACTGCCTGGGGAAGTCACCATCCTCGGTAGCCGGGTAGAGTTCAAACTGGGAGCACTGCAGCTCTCCATGATGCCAGCTTACATTCCCATAGAGGTAGTAGATTCTTCCGATCCTGATGGTCTTTTCCAGGAAGTTGCGACCAAAACAGAGCAAGCTCAAGCGACCATCACCTTTGCCGGAGACATCCCGCACAATGATTTTCAGGGTCCGCTTCTTGCCGCTTTTCATCCCAAAATATGAGTGAGAGAGTACTTCCACCAAGGTGTTTGCCATCTGGTTGTCCTGGATGCCTCCCAAGGGTTGGATACGGCTTCTGTCTTCCCAGGTTCTTGGAGAGAGCAACAAGAGGTCACTGAAGGTGGTTATGCCCAGTTCAGCATAGGAGGTCTTTGCAGCAGGGCCCACCCCGCTCAAGGTGGTGATGGGCTGATGCAGGTTCCTCAAATAGTCCATGGCTTAGAAGGAGAGATTCCCAAAGAAGTTCACAAGGAACCTGATTGCAAAGGATGCAGCAATATAAAGGACAATGAAGAAAACCAGGGCTGTGGTGACAAGCTGACGGTCGTTGATTGTGCGCTTTGGGTAGAACAATCTCTGGACCCAGTTCAGGATACCACCGATTAGGGAGTCCAGCATCGTGATGTAGCTGATGGTTCTTGCACTGCGTCTGTAGCAGAAAAAGAGCCGAAAGCCCAAGAGGATGAACAAGAACCAGAAAACAGGACTGAGTAGGTAAGACCAGAGTGTCTGGATGATCAACGCAACAACCATGCCGATGGTAATGGTTCCATATGCCCCATAGAAGCGGAGCATTGACTGCACTACAGATAGGACTGCCAAGGCAACCAGTGGGGTAAGGTCGAGATGACTGCGCCTAAGGCTGGATATCCCCCTGAACCATGAGAGATAGGGGTCAACTACCTTTCCTATGTAGTAAGCAAGGGGGTTTTCCTGTGTCTGTCCAGGTACCCTGATCCAGGTAAGGATGATCCTGAGCCAGATCAGCAAGGAGTAGAATGAGAGCAAGCTTGCAACAATTGAGGCAATACTCATCAAGACATCTCCCCCGCTTGCTGCAGTCATACCGCTTTCATAATAGGTTTGGTTCATCGCATTCCTCCACCTTAGTAAGATACCGAACTTTTTAGCGTTAGTCGAACCAAATATGCAAGATAGCAGGATTTTCCTTTGTTGCTTCCACCAATTCATCACAATAGCGCACACTGAACTCCCTGCCACAGGCAACACTGAGAGGAGACTCCTGTCCCTCTTCCTTGAAGTGGAGCAGGAGAGAACAGGACCCGCCATAGGAGAGGCAGAGGTCCCTGAGCTGTGTGATGTGTTCATTGTTGCAGAATGATTTCTCCAGTTCAATATGGCATCTGCTTACCGCCACTGGAGCGAGCTGGTTTGGGTCAGCAAGAATCTGCTCGATAAGATAGGAGATCTTGTCATTGCCTCGGGAGTTGTCGAATTTCCCTACAAATCCATAGATTCCATCCACCTTGAGAATGTCCCGATACTGTTCATAGGTCTTTGGGAAGAGTGTTGCATCAAAGGTTGCATTCTTGTCGGTGAGCTGCAGGAATCCCATGACACTGCCCTTTTGGGTGGTGAATGGCCTGATTCCTGTGACCATGGCTATGATGTTGACCGGACGGCCAAAGGGAACCTGCTCCAGTTTTGCGGTATTGACAGTCACCCGTTGTGCGATTGCCTGGCTGAATGCATCCAGTGGATGACCAGAGATATAGAATCCGAGCAGTTCTTTTTCCATCTCCAATTTTTCAGGCAGGTTCCAGTCGGGTACCTCACGCATGGAAAATGTCTCCATGGCAGCCTCTGTCTCCTCATCGAAGAGCGAGATCTGCCCGAATGCAGTTGCTTCTTTTCGTTTCTGTACATAGGTGATGGCATCACTGAGGTTCTCAAGCAGGGTGGGGCGGTTGGTTCCCAGTGTATCGAATGCCCCTGCCTTGATCAGTGATTCCAGAAGCTTGGTATTCATCGCCTTGGTATCCAGGCGGGTAAGGAAGTCAAGCAAGTCCTTGTATGGCCCACGCCCTTCCCTCTCCTTTACAATAAGTTCAACGATCCCCTCGCCCACATTCTTGATACCTGCGAGTCCATAGACAATCTTTCCATCAACGACAGAGAAATGTTTGTCCGAGTAGTTGATCGACGGAGGTAGTATTTCCAGCCCATTGTCTTTTGCAACTTGCAAGTACTCACTGAACTTATCTGGACTTCCCATCTCATTGGTGAGGTTTGCAGCCCAGAACTCAGCAGGGTAGTTTGCTTTCAGGTATGCTGTCTGGTAGGCCACCACCGAGTAGGCAACCGCATGACTCTTGTTGAATCCATAGCCTGCAAAGGGTTCCAGCATCTCAAAGATCTCAATGGCATGTTGCTCAGTTCTTCCAAGTGCCTTTGCCCCTTCAATGAACTTCACCTTCTCCTTTTCCAAGGCTGCAACTTTCTTCTTGCCCATGATACGCCTGAGGATATCAGCGTTGCCGAGAGAGTACCCAGCAATAATCTGGGCCACCTTCATTACCTGTTCCTGGTAGACGATGACACCGTAGGTGGTTTTCAGTTCCTCTTCCAGTTCAGGGTTTGCATAGGTGATGGGTTGTTTGCCAAGTTTGCAGTTGATGAACTGCGGGATATAGGCCATTGGGCCAGGTCTGTAGAGTGCATTCAGGGCAACCAGGTCCTCTATGTTGTTGGGCTTTGCTTCCTTGAGGATGTTCTGCATTCCTTGGCTTTCAAACTGGAATACCGCGTTGCTCTCACCTCTGCCAAGCATGGCAAAGGTCTTCTCGTCTTGTTCGTCGATCTCACTTGCATTGAAGGTGGGATCCTTTTTCTTGATCAAGTCTTCGGTATGTTTGACCAGGGTGAGTGTCTTGAGTCCCAGGAAGTCCATCTTCACCAACCCACACTCCTCAATGAGGTCCATTGAGTACTGGGTGGAGATGGCTCCGGTCTTCGCGTCACGGTAGAGTGGGACATAGTTGAGCAGGTTCTCCTTGCCTATGACCACCCCTGCCGCATGGGTGGATGTGTGCCGGTTCAGACCCTCAAGACGGCGTGCCGCATCGAAGAGTTCAGCATAGACCCCTCCCCTCTTTTCCAGCTCTACCAGATCGTTGTTCTGCTCGAAGGCCTTTGTCAAATTCATCTTCGGGTCATCGGGGATAAGTTTGCAGATATTGTTTGATTCCTCGAAAGGGATATCCAGTACCCTGGCAACATCCTTCACTACAGCCTTTGCTTTCAGGGTACCGAAAGTGGCAATCTGGGCAACCCGTTCAGTTCCGTAGTGCTCGGTGACATAATTGATGACTTCCTGTCTTCTCTCGTAGCAGAAGTCGATATCGAAGTCAGGCATGCTTACCCGTTCAGGGTTGAGGAATCGTTCAAACAGCAGGTTGTATTTGATCGGATCGACATCGGTTATTCCCAGTGAGTACGCCACAAGGGAACCTGCACCGGAGCCTCTCCCTGGGCCTACTGGGATGTCGTGGTTCTTTGCCCACTGGATGTAGTCCATGACGATGAGGAAATACCCTTCGAACTGCATCTTGGTGATGATATCGAGTTCGTAATCAAGACGTTTTTGTAGCTCCTCGGTGATGGTGTCATAGTGTGATCTCAACCCTTTATTGGAGAGATGGCGAAGGTAGTCGGCGGTATCACTGAACTCGGGAGGAACTTCGAAGTTTGGCAGCAGGGGGCCGGGGAAGTGGATCTCCAGATTGCATCGTTCTGCAATCTTGCCTGTATTCTCTATTGCCTCAGGACACCAACTGAAGAGATCTCTCATCTCCTGCTCACTCTTCATATAGAATTCCTGGGTGGGAAAACGCATCCTGTTCGGGTCATTCTTCTTGGAGTTCGTGCCAACACAGAGCAGGAGATCATGGGCGTTTGCATCACTCTTTTCGATGTAGTGGATGTCATTGGTACACACCAAGGGGATACCTGTCTCATCACTGATCTGTTTCAGCAATGGATTGGTTTTCTTCTGTTCGGGCAGCCCGTGGTCCTGCATTTCCAGGTAGTACCGTCCATCATCGAAGACAGAGGCGAACCACTGTGCCCTCTCCTTTGCCAGATCATACTGGTCGTTGAGCAGATGTTGCAGAATCTCACCGCCAAGACAGGCTGAGAGGCAGATCAGACCTTCATTATGCCTGATGAGCAACTCGTCATCAATTCGGGGTTTGAAGTAAAACCCCTCGGTATAGGAAATCGAGTTGAGTTCCATCAGGTTATGGTATCCCTTTTCATTCATTGCAAGGAGAATGAGATGATACTGGTTGGGTTTTTTCCCTCCTGGAAGAGGACGCTCTGTATGATCCTTTGGATTGCAGTAGAACTCACACCCTATGATGGGGTTGATCCCTGCATCCTTTGCAGCGTAATAGAACCGTAAGGCTCCAAACATGTTCCCATGATCTGTGATGGCCAGGCTCTTCATCCCCAACTCTTTGGCTTTTTCCATGTAGCGGGGAATTGGGGCTGCTCCATCGAGCAGGGAAAAATCGGTATGGTTGTGCAGGTGGATGAAGGTACTCTGCATCTCGGTGGATTCTATTTCAGACTCAGCCATGTACATATGCTCCAAGCATCAGGAGGAGAGCGTCTGTGCGTTGAGTTCATGCAGGAAGGACTCGAAGATTCTCCTGGCACGCTCAAGTTGTAGTTCGCTTATCGCTCCATGCATTTTTCTTAATTCAGATACCAGCTCATAGGAGAGCGTATTGACCCGTTCTGGATGAATCGGGAGGGTCTGCCCCGACAATTTAGAAACAAGGTCCTTGCTGATATGAAAGGCCTTGTTTGGGAACGTCGTGCAAAACTGTACCTTGGAAATGGTATTTTGTGCACGGGTTGCTTGAAACGCAACTATAACACATTCGTCAGTATTCCGGATAGGGTCTTCAACGATAATGAACCGTTGGAAATCGCCATATTCGAGCCCGATGCGAATTCTTGTCAACAGGGCTTTTTGTGGGCCGAGCAACAGCTTCCCATCTTTGTCGTAGAGCTTGGCAATCGGGATCCAGTGGGTGGTTGTCTTTCCCCCTTGGTAGTATTTTACCTCGGCATTTGCATCCAGAATGGCCAGAGTCGTTGACAACCCAAAGCGAATATCAGGGACACAGAGGTTTCCCCCTATGGTGGTCTGTCTTCTCACAATCTGTGAGGCCTGGCTTTGCAAGGTTTTCTGGAGAATCTCAGGGAGGACCAGTTTTCCTGCATACAGCAACTGACTTGCAGTGACCATTGCCCCGATTTCAACGAAACGATCATTTCTGGTGATGCGTTTCAACTCCTCAAGCTCATCAAGATTGATGATACCATCCTTGATCTCACTAGGATAGTAGTCCTTCTGGCTCATCAGATACGTTCCACCTCCCCAGATGACGGCTTGGGGATATCGATGGGCAATGGTTGCAAATTCGCTCAGTGTCTTGGGGGTATGGATGACAGGAGACCTAATGCCTTCGTACACGTTTACGCCTCCTATAGGTGAGGGCTATCTCAACAATCTGCAGTAATTCAGCCATATCCATGCACTGGCATGTATTCAGGCTGAGTTCTTGGATAATTGCTTCCTTGTCCAAGGGAGCCTCATCGTTTTGGCCTCCTGCAAGTGGAAGATTGTTTCTCCCAAATGTACGGTTGCGTGTATTATTGGTCATTTCTTGCAGGATGGATTCAATGATCAGTGTCTTGGATGCATAGCAATTGGGACACGGGGTGTTTCCTGTGGCCTTGTAGGCACGTTCAATATCTCGGTAGAGGCGTGTTTTCTGGTAACTGTCAAAGGTTTTGACTGTTGCCTCCCTGAGACGGAATGCAGGAATGACGCAGGAAAGTGTTGCCTCGTCATTGAGTAGAACGATGCAGTTTCCGCAGGCCTTTCCTCTGCAGTGGCTATTGATGCTGGTTATCCCCACATCCTCCATGAGAATGAGTGAGAGGGGCTTGTTTGAGTTGACTGAGAGGGAGAGTGCCTTCCCGTCTATTGTGCATTCAATTTTCATACATTACCTCTGAGGGCTTCAAGCAAGGTTCCTCCATCCACTGGGATTTTCCCGACCGGATAACCAAGGGCTTGTTCAAGGGCTGAGATAAATGCACTGGTGATTACCCCTTTCAAGGCACTGGTGATTGAAGAAGAAATCTGCTGGCCTTCATCTTTTATGGTGATCTCAATATTGAACGTATCGCTATGGCTCAAGAGTGCTCCTGCCTCCCTGAGCGTAGTGACGATTGTGTGGCGGATCTTGCTTCTGAGGCTCTGTTCATCAAACACCCTGGAGAGGGACACAGCACACCAAACCCTTCTTACCAGAGGCTGCAACGTGACCGATTCGATCTCCAGTTCCAAGGCAGTTGCCACCCAGCTGTTGCTGAGAAACATGGAGCCTTTCATCCCTGGTTGTTTCGCTGAGAGCACACTTTCACAGATGGGAAGTGGTTGGACAAATCGTTTCTCCTTGATTAGGGAGCAAGCCTTCTGAATCTGTTGTGGCATTCTTCCACTATTGGCGGACAATACTGAAGGGCCGCTGTCGAGCATATCTTTTTGTTCCTCAACAAAGGAGATGTCGCTTTTTGCTACCTGTAGTTCCTCACTGATGATCTGTTTCCAGATCTCGGCGCTTGATCCTATGGTGTAGAAAGAGGTGTTCACTTCGACCTTGTTGTTTGGATTGAGGGTAATCTGTACAGGTTGTTGTGGCAGGGAGCGGCATTCACTGCTGAATCCGCTGATTCCAGCTCCACAGGCAAGTGCAACCCCCCTGCTGTAGTTGAAGAAGGTTGAGAGTTTGACGCGCATCTGGGCTTGCATCCCATAGGCGGCGTTTTTTCTCTGGAAGTCGCTAGAGTCGCTTACTGTGGTTATGAGTTCCTTGAGTTTTGCATATTTGCCTGAACGGATGACCTGACTGTGTGAGGTACTCTCTGAAGCAAATTTCAACCTCCAGGTGAGGGGATTGTACCCACTGATTTTTGCCAAGGCACTGTAGTGGGATTCTGTTGAGCAGAGTGCATCACTGTAACCTAGGTCACCAAAGAAATGGGCTGGTCTTTTTCGAGAGGTGTTGAATGTAATGGATATGCTTAACGCCATCAGGCTATACAGCGGTACCAAGCCGGCAATCAGTTGATTGGCCATCTCATCACTGAAAAATGAGACACTCCCTTGGTCGACTCCTACCTCGATTGATTCAGCTTGGGCCCGACCGTCGTTGAAGAACCAGGTCTTTCGTTTGATGGTGAGGTCGGGGCACATGCTCTCTGCATTGACAAGCATCTCGACCGGGCAGTTGCCTTTCAGGCAGGCAATGGAAGCAATGGCACACATGGTGCTCGGTGTGATGAGCATCTCGTCATGTGGGGCAAAGAACGGTTTGCGATGGATTACAATGCGGCGTTTGGGAATACCTGTAACATCACTGACGGTCTCCCTGACATGGCTTGGCCACTGTGTAGGCGTGGTGATATGCAGGATGTCATCCTCAAGCACTACACTGATACGGGAGAGCGTATTGCTCTCATAATTGCTCCCGCTATAGCGATAGGTACGTTCGAGCACTTCCAGCCCCTCGTCCTTGATGGCTTCCTCCAGGTTGCCGAATTGGAAGGAGAAGGGTTTCGCCTCCACTGGAGGAGACTCCTCCTCACCACTGGGAAGTCGGTAAGAGATATTGATTTCCTTGCTTTTAAGCTGGACAGACTCAGTGTCATACCCAAAGAGGGCAAGAATGGGTTGGTGATAGTACGAGATGACCGAGGAGGTGAGCAGGGGGGTGGAGGCATCCAAGACGCGCACGCGGTTTGTTCCCGGGATATCCCTGGTGGTGACCAATACAAAGTTGTTGTCCAATGCAGGTAGTGAGATTTCCTCTATTCGGCCGGCATCGACCGATGAGGTGACGATGTAGCCGTGAAGGGTGGTCACCTTGCCTGTCGATGATCGTTTTTCTGCCATGCGATGTTCCTCTCTCGAGTATGAAAGATACCATGTCCTGCCCTCGAGGGCAATGAGAGAAACCACCTACTCCGCTTGCAAGGCAAGGGTGCAAACCGTACAATTGGGGCTATGAATACCCCTGAAGCATCACACCTCGATGAGGTTCGTTCCCTGATAGACCAGCTTTCACGCTACCAGAGGGCATACTATGTCGATAACCAGCCCTTGGTAAGCGACGCAGAATATGACCGTCTCTTTGACCGATTGCAAGATTTGGAGAGTCGGTATCCCTCCCTGCGTTTTCCAGATTCCCCCACCCAGAGGGTTGGCAGTGATCTTGATGCAACCTTTCCCGAAGTGCAACACACCATCCCGGTGCTGAGCCTTGACAAGGTGTATGCCGCTCATGAACTACTCTCCTGGATTGAGCGAACGGAAACGAGGGTTTCCCGTGATCTTGGGATTGTCATCGAGGAGAAGATAGATGGCATCTCCATTGTGCTCTATTACGAGGAAGGATATCTGGTACGGGCTGTAACGCGAGGCAATGGGACCATCGGGAATGATGTAACGGCCAATGTAAAAACGATTGCTTCCATCCCATTGCATCTGGGTGAACCAGTAACGGTGGCCGTTAGGGGCGAGGTCTACCTTCCGAAAGACAAGTTCGAAACGCTCAACTCCCAGATGGAGGTTCCCTATGCAAATCCAAGAAACCTTGCTGCTGGAACCATTAGAAGGATCAAGAGCAGTGAGGTGGCAAAAGTTCCCCTCCAGATATTTGTCTATGAAGGCTTCTGGGATGGGGAGACTGGGATCAAGGACCACCTCTCCATTCTCAGCAAGCTGGTTCACTATGGGTTTCGGGTGAATCCAAACCTCGGTTACTTTACCAAATCTGCAGAGAGGGCAAAGGTACAACTGAAAGAGGCCGACCTGGATGGGGTTGGTGGCAGCTACGAAGATATCGCCACCTATATTCAGCTCCATACCGACAGACGAGCTTCACTTGGGTATGAAATAGATGGCCTGGTGGCCAAGGTAAATGAACTTGAGGTCCGTTCCCAACTTGGTTATACAGCCCATCATCCACGATGGGCGATGGCTTACAAGTTTGAATCTCCCCAGGCTCAGACAACCTTGCTCGCCATTGATCTTCAGGTC
>JAIMZO010000040.1 GCA_020054965.1 Spirochaeta sp.
CACTGTTTCCTCCAGAAATAATAAGCCATGCCGAAGACCACCAGCATACAACATACCAACATACCGTAGAACCCCCACCGGTAGTTTGCAAGGGGTATGTAAGAGAAATTCATCCCATAAAGACCTGTTAAAAAGGTGAGAGGAATGAAGATGGTGCTGATAATCGTCAAGACCTTCATGATGGAGTTCATTTTTGTATCGAGGCTGGAGAGATAGACTTCCATGACACTGCTGACTGTTTCCCTGAGCATCTCACACTCTTCAGCAAGCCAGAGAGCATGGTCTTGGATGTCGGTGAGCAATATCTTGGTATTCTTATCCAGATACGGGTGTTCCACTCTGATCATGGTGGCGAGGATATCTTTCAGGGGGCTGGTCATCCTCCTCAGCGAGAGAATCTTCGCCTTATGCTTATGGATGGTAGGTGCATCAGTGGAACTCGGCGAGGTAATCACAAGCTGTTCCAGTTCATCGGTCTCATTCTCCAGTTCATCAGCTCGCACCAGGTATTGGTCGACGACCCGGTCGATGAGTGTGTGGAAGAGGACGCTGCTGTCTCCTCCCTGCAATTTGGTCTGCGGATCTTCCAACTGACGTATGGCAGGGAGGAATACCTCACTTGCATACTCTGTGATGGAGAGCACCCAATGCTTCCCAAGGAAGAGGGAGAGCTGTTGGTCTTCGGTGGTTTCCGTGGGAAGAATTCTCAGGGTAACGGCAAGATACTGCTCATAGCTGTCGAGTTTCAGGCGTTGATCGGTGGAGAATACATCCTCAAGGCTGAGGGTGGAAAGGGAAAATGCCTTTGCAACCTCGACGATGGACATGATATTGGACAGTCCACTGATTTGCACCCAGCAACGTTGGTTCTCTTTCGGTAGCACAAACCCTTCTGCCACCTCATACGAACCTGCTGAGTAGAGGTGAGTGTGAATTCTGGTCGCTTCGGGTTGCCCGTCTCCCACAAAGACAAGGGATCCGGCAGCCAGTCCTTCCTTTTTCTTATGGAGGGGCTGGCGAGTTTGGTGTGTGTGATGAGGTTTCATTATGTTCTCCTACAGAGCGGTGAATCCAAGAACCAGCAAGAGTTGGGCCAGTATATAACTTCCCATCTCACTGGTATTGCTTATGTGTCTTATTTCTAGGCTATCCAATCCGATCATGGTATCGCTTATTATGAACAGCACTATTCCCATGATGCAGAGCAGCGAGGCAAGGCCGGTCAACAGGGAAGCTAGCATGAAGAGCAGCATTGCATATGCGAGGTATTTGGCAGCACCCTTCTGCTTCCCTATCAGGCGATACAACAGGCTGTAGGGAATCATGAGTCCTGCAAAAGCAATGGCTGTGAGAATCCAGTCCACACCCAACGATAGGACGTGGATGCCGTAGAAGATATGGCACACTGCAAAACTTGCCATACCCCAGAAGAAATGGCTTCCTTGATGGCCCTTGTTCAACAGGGCATCAGCGATGGTGGCAAAGAGAAGTGCAGCAAGAAGCAGGGGATAGTTCCCCTGTTGCATGAGAAATAGCATCAAGGTTGGCATCAACAGAACTTTTGTCAAATCTCCAAGAAATTGGTATCCTTCCGAGCGGAAGCTGAGGTGGGTAAAAGAGATGCCAAGGTAAACCAAGAGGATGCTGTTCATATCCATAGGGTAGTGCACTGACCTGTCATCCTGCAAGAGATTTATTCTGTCGACTATTTTGCCATCATTATAGAATTCTGTTATAATGCACAGTCATGGCGAAGACAACATATGATGAATCGAAAATCCTTACGCTCAGCGCGTTGGAACATATTCGAAAACGTCCCGGTATGTATATCGGGCGGTTGGGAAACGGTACCCATGTCGATGATGGTATCTACATCCTTCTCAAGGAGGTGGTGGATAACAGTATCGACGAGTTCATCATGGGCTATGGAAGCCGTATCGTCATCCGCCTGAAAGAGAGCGAGGTGTCGGTGAGAGACTTCGGACGCGGCATTCCCCTCGGGAAAGTGGTTGACTGTGTCTCAATCATAAATACCGGTGCAAAGTATAGTGATGATGTCTTCCAGTTCTCTGTTGGCCTCAATGGTGTTGGTACCAAGGCAGTGAATGCCCTCTCCTCACATTTCCAGGTCACCAGCTATCGTGAAGGTAAATACAGCACGGCTATCTTCGAGAAAGGCGTGCTGGTCAGAGAAAAGAGTGGCGAGACAGAGGAAGCTGATGGTACTGAAGTACTCTTCACCCCTGACCCGGAACTGTTTGGTGAGTACTCCTATAATGAGGATTTTGTCATCTCCAGGATCTGGAGCTATGCCTATCTGAATACAGGACTCACAATCAATTACAATAATCGCGCCTATAAATCATCCAATGGCCTGTACGACCTTCTGGACAAGGAGGTGGGCGTGGAAAATCTCTACTCGATCATCCACTACCAGAGCAAGCAGCTTGAGTTTGCCTTGACCCATGTGACCGGTTCTTATGGTGAGAACTACTTCTCCTATGTGAATGGCCAGCATACCACCGATGGGGGAACCCATCAGAGTGCCTTCAAGGAAGGTATTCTCAAAGGTATAAACGAATACTTCAAGAAGAACTGGGCCCCACAGGATGTGCGGGAAGGGGTGGTTGGCGCCATTGCTGTCAAGATCAAGGAACCGGTATTTGAATCCCAGACGAAGAACAAACTCAGCAATACCGAAATCAGGACCTGGATTGTCAATGAAGTAAAGGACGCCATTGTCGACTTCCTGTTGAAAAACACTGCAGAAGCGGAGAAAATCAACCAGAAGATCCTCAACAACGAGAAACTTCGCAAAGAGCTGAATGAGGTAAAGAAGGGTGCAAGGGAGTCGGCCAAGAAGGTCAGCCTGAATATCCCCAAGCTCAAGGATTGCAAGTATCACCTGGGGCAGAGCAATGCACACCAGGAAGCGTGTGAGAACTCCATGATCTTCCTCACCGAGGGAGATAGTGCCAGCGGTACCATCACCAAGACACGTGATGTCATGACCCAGGCGGTATTCAGCCTCAGGGGAAAGATAGTCAACGTGTTTGGGAAGAAGAAAACGGAAATATACAAGAACGCTGAGCTCTATAATATGATGGTGGCACTTGGCATAGAGAACGGAGTGGAAGGACTACGGTACGGAAAAGTGATCATTGCTACCGATGCCGACACTGATGGCTTCCATATCCGTAACCTGTTGATGACCTATTTTCTGACCTATTTTGAGGATCTGGTGCTCTCCGGTCGGCTCTATATCCTGGAGACTCCCTTGTTCCGTGTACGGAACAAGACACAGACGGTATACTGTTACAGCGAGAAGGAACGGAACCACGCCACAAGCCAGATAAGGAATGCTGAGGTGACCAGGTTCAAAGGGCTTGGTGAGATAGACCCGAAGGAGTTCGGCCAATTCATCGGGGAGGATATGCGTCTGCTTCCTGTCTCCATTGCTGGTATGAATGAGATGCATAAAACCATGGAGTTCTATATGGGCAACAATACCCCTGAAAGACGCGAATTCATTATGGAGAATCTGATCTGATGACCCAGGCACACGCAATTTTCAAAGAGAACTTCCTGGAATACGCAAGCTATGTCATCAAGGAGCGGGCAATCCCCGATCTGGTGGATGGGTTCAAACCTGTACAGAGGAGAATCATCCATACGCTCTTTGAGATGGATGACGGCAAGTTTCACAAGGTAGCAAACGTAGTCGGGTGGGCGATGCGTTACCACCCGCATGGGGACTCTTCCATCTACGAAGCCTTGGTAAATCTTGCCAACTGTGACTTGTTTATCGAGCGACAGGGTAACTACGGAAATATCTTGACCGGGGACAGGGCTGCTGCGGCTCGATACATCGAATGCCGTCTCCTCCCGTTTGCCAAGAAGGTGTTGTATAATCCTGAGCTTACCGAGTTTGTGGAATCCTATGATGGAAGGAACAAGGAACCTGTAGCATTCCCTGCCAAGATTCCTGTAGTCCTCATACAAGGGGTTAGTGGTATTGCTGTAGGCATGAGTACCTATATCCTTCCCCATAACCCGATTGAGGTGTTTGACGCAATGGCGGCCTCCTTGCGGGGAGAGTCATACGAACTTTATCCAGATTTCCCTGGGGGAGGCATCGTTGATGTCGATGACTATAACGATGGACGGGGTTCAGTCTCCATCAGGGCAAAACTGAACACCAAGGATCCAAAACGAATAATCATTGAGGAACTCCCCTATGGGACCACCAGTGAGATGATGATCCGCTCGGTCGAGGATGCAGCCAAGAAAGGGAAGCTGAAGATCAGCTCGATTACCGACTATACCGCCGAGAAGGTGAACATCGAGATCAGTCTCGCCCGAAACACCTATGCAAAGGAAATTGTGGATGCCTTGTATGCCTATACGGCATGTGAGACCAAGCTCTCCGTCAATCCACTTGTGATCAGGGATAATACCCCGACCATCATGGGGGTGCATGCGATACTGGATTTCCATGCTCATCACTTGGTTGAGGTCCTTGAAGCAGAGTTGAAGCTGGAGAAGGGACATCTGTTGGACAAGCTCCATTACCGGACCCTGGAAAGAATCTTTGTTGAAGAGCGGATCTACAAGCGCATCGAACAGAAAAGGAGTGCTGAGGATGTGAACAAGGCTGTTGTCAGTGGGTTCAAGCCGTTTGCTGAAGAGCTGCTCCGCCCGCTTGATGGTGAGGATGTTGAACGTCTGCTCAAGATCCCCATCCGACGCATCAGCTTGTTTGACATTGAGAAGAACCATCAGGAGATTGAGTCGATCAACGATCAGCTTGCAGATATTGAGAAGAAGCTTGCAGATCTTACCGGTTATGCGCTCTCGTTCATTGCAGAGTTGAAAGCGCTCATGTCCGATGAGGAGCATAAGCGCAAGAGTACGATCAAGAAGTTTGATATGGTCGATGTGAAAGAGGTTGCTGAGCGCAATCTGCCCCTTCGCTACGATGCCGTCGCCGGGTACCTTGGCTATGATGTAAAGAAAGGAAACACCCTGTTCGACGTCAGTCCCTTTGACCGCATCCTGGTAATCCGCAAGGACGGGAACTATCAGGTGATAGATGCACCCGAGAAGGAGTTTGTCGGGAAGGGGATGCTCTATTGTGGGCTCGCTGACAAGGACGAGCTTGCCAAGATTGTCTTTACGGTCATTTACCAGGAGAAAACCTACAAGTATCTCTTCATCAAGCGGTGCCAGATTGTGAGCTACCAGCTGAAGAAGCTCTACCCACTGGTACCGGAAGGGAACTTCAAGATCGTCAAGTTGTCCACCTTCGAGAATGCTGAGATGAACCTTACCTATAAGAAAAAACCGGGGATCAGGATTCTGGAGGAGAAGTTCTACTTCTCCGATTACAAACCTAAAGGGGTAAAGGCAAACGGGGTTCGTCTGGCTGTCAAGGAAGTGGCTTCCATACGGCTCAGGGCAGTAAAGGAAGTGGTACACGAAGACCAGAAGGAACCGTCGCTCTTCGATGATGAGATGGAGAGGGAATAATGGAGCTACTGGAAGGCCGGATCCTGTATGAGGACAACCACTTGATCGTGGTGAACAAGCGTGGTGGTGAGTTGGTACAAGGAGACAAGACCGGAGATAAAACACTGGCGGACCTTGTCAAGGAATACCTGAAGGTAACCTATGAAAAGAAGGGGAATGTCTATCTGGGCATCCCCCATCGCTTGGACCGGCCAACCAGTGGTTTGGTGATTTTTGCCAAGACTGAAAAGGCCCTGGTCAGGATGAATGAGCTCTTCAAGGGCAATACCGTGAAGAAGACCTACTGGGCGATTGTGGATAAGGTCCCCAACGATACAGAGGGTACCTTGCTTCACTACATCATCCGCGATACCAAGGCGAACAAGAGTGTAGCGCTTCCCGTGGAGAGACAGAAAGGGAAGCTTGCAAAGATGGACTACCGTCTTATCGCTGCGAGTAAAACCTACTTCCTCCTTGAGGTATTGCTGCATACCGGCAGACATCACCAGATCAGGGCACAGCTTGCTGCAATTGGCCTGCATATCAAGGGGGACCTCAAGTATGGTTTTCCCCGTTCCAACCCCGATGGGGGGATTTGCCTCCATGCAAGGTCCATCACCTTTGTTCATCCGGTACGCAAGGAAGAGATAACCATTGTTGCCGACCCCCCGCAAGATACCTTATGGGATGCATTCCTCTCTCAGCTCTAAGGCAGGAATTCCTTGCTTTTTGCATGAGCGCTTCCTAGAATGAAGAGAGATACACAAAAAATGGAGGATCAAGTATGAAGAAAAGACCGTTTGGTACGAATAAGACCATGGTTTCCGAGGTTGGATTGGGAACCTGGCAGATTGGTGGTTCATGGGGTACCGTTGAGGATGAGACTGCCATGAAAATCCTCCAGACCGCCTCTGATGCGGGTATCACCTTTTTCGATACCGCTGACGTATATGGAGATGGGAGGAGCGAAAAGTTCATTGGGAAATTTCTTAAATCCCAACGAGACTCCTTCTTTGTTGCTACCAAATTGGGACGTGGTGGAGATCCGGGTTGGCCTGGGAATTTCACTCCTGAGGCAATGATCCGCCACACCGATGCATCCCTTTCCCGTTTGGGGGTAGAGCGCTTGGATTTGATCCAGTTGCACTGTATTCCCCGGGATGTCCTGGCCGATGGGGCTGTCTTTGATGTCCTGAGGGACCTGAAAAAGCAAGGAAAGATTGCCGACTTCGGGGCAAGTGTTGAGTCTGTGGAAGAGGGATTGATCTGTCTGAAAGAGGAGGGAATTGCTTCTCTGCAGGTAATCTTCAATATATTCCGACAGAAACTGATCACCGACCTCTTCGGTAAGGCCAAGGAAAAAGAGGTTTCCATCATTGCCCGTGTCCCTTTGGCAAGTGGACTGCTCTCGGGAAAGATGACGAAAAATACCACCTTTGATGAGAACGACCACCGTAACTTCAATCGCGATGGGGCTGCTTTCAATGTTGGTGAGACGTTTGCAGGTGTTCCTTTTGAAAAGGGAGTTGAACTTGCTGAAGAGCTCAAGGCAATGAAGCCGGAGGGAATGACTCTTGCCCAGATGGCACTGCGTTGGATTCTCGACTTTGATGCTGTCTCTGTGGTAATTCCTGGTGCCAGCAGGCCATCACAGGTGCTGGACAATGCAGCAATTTCCGATCTTCCCCCTCTCTCAGCTGAGCTGCATAAGAAATTGGAGAAGTTCTATCAGGAAAAGGTGGCACAGCATATCCGTGGTCCCTATTAACCAATACTCCCCATTCACAGATTATATCAGGACTCCTTTCAGGGGTCCTGAATTTTAATCCCCAAGAAGTCTGCCTGATTGTTTCTTGACAGATTGAAAAATGCGTTTTATTCTTCATATGTATGATGTATGATGTTATAGGAATTGGGAGGAGTATTCATGGCTGAACACACGATTGCAGCAATCTATACTGGAGCTGCCTTGGTAAAACCACTGTCGGATCTGATGAAAGAGACCCTTGGTGATTACAAGATAATGAACATACTCGATGACAGCATGATCGCTGACATCATCGAGGCGGGGGGAATGACCAAGGCTGTGAAGAGACGGCTTTATGGCTACTATGAGATTGCTTGTGCATCGGGTGCTGAGCTGATCCTCAATACGTGTTCCTCAATCGGGGATGCAGTATATGGTGCAAGGGAGTTTTTTCCCATCCCGATCATTCGAATTGATGAGCCGATGGCTCGCCGGGCGATAGAGCTCACTGATTCAATCGCCGTCCTGGCAACCCTTCCCACCACCTTGGATCCAACCATCCGATTATTGGAAAGATGTGCACAGGAGGCAGGGAAACCAATCAGGACCATCAGTGCATTGGCCGAGGGGGCCTTCCCAGCCATTACTGCAGGGGACGCAGAAACCCATGACCGGCTGATTGCAGAGACGGCAAAACGGGTGGCTGATTCCTGTGATGTGATTCTTCTTGCCCAGGGCTCGATGGCAAGAATGGAGAAGCCGCTTGCCGAGCTTACCGGCAAGACGGTGCTCAGCAGTCCTCGCCTGGGTATTGAGCAGATCAAGGGACTGTTGTAGAAGGAGGAACCCATGGATCTTGAAGCTTTGCATGCGATGTCTTTGCAGCTTAGGAGGGATGTCGTTGAGATGGTTTACCGAACAAAGGATGGCCATCCCAGTCCGAGTTTTTCAGTTGCAGATATTATTACCGCCCTCTACTTTGAGGTGATGAATATTGATCCGTCGAACCCAGGGAAAAGCGATCGCGATCGCTTTGTACTCTCCAAGGGACACGCTTGTCCTGTATTGTATGCTGCCCTCGCCAGGCGGGGTTATTTCCCGGTGGACGATCTGTATACCCTGCGATACCTACATTCCAAGTTGCAGGGACATCCCTATGCACCAAAGACCAAGGGGCTTGATGCAACCACGGGCTCGCTTGGAAACGGAGTCTCGATTGGACTGGGCATGGCCTTGGCCGCTCGAATCCAGAAGCAAGCAAACCGGGTGTATGTAATCACCGGTGATGGTGAGATTGGTGAAGGAATGCTCTGGGAAGCAGCAATGGCTGCAAGCCATCAGAAGGCAGCAAACCTGACGGTATTCATAGACAACAACAACTACCAGAGTGGAGGGACAGTCGATGAGATATCGGGTCCCTATCCTATTGAGGATAAGTGGAAAGCCTTCGGTTGGCATACCCAGAGCATTGACGGGCATGATATTTCCCAGATTCTGAGTGCGGTTGAGAAAGCAAAAGCAGAAACAGGGAGTCCTTCGGCAATCATCTGCAAGACAGTCAAGGGAAACGGTGTTTCCTTCATGGTGGGAGAAAACTCCTGGCATAAACGGGTCTATACCGATGAAGAGTACCGTATTGCCATGAAGGAACTGGGAGGTGTGCTATGAGTAGTGTTGACAGCACGAGAATTGGATTTAGGGACGCACTGATGCACTTGGCAAAAGAGCGTGATGATATCGTATTTGTTTCCACTGACTCTCTGAAGGTGGTCAAGGGTGAGCCGTTCTTGGAAGCATATCCTGACCGTGTCATTGAACTTGGGATATCGGAGCAGAACGGGGTGGGTGTTTCCAGTGGTCTCGCTTCCTGTGGCCTCTTGCCCTACATCTGTACCTACGCAGGGTTCTTGACGATGCGCGCTTGTGAACAGATGCGGACATTCGTCTCCTATCCTGCATTGAAAGTCCGCTTTGTTGGTGCCAACGGTGGCTTGCATGGAGGAAACAGGGAGGGGGTCTCCCACCAGTTCATTGAGGATGTGGGAATTCTCAGGACGATGCCCAATTTCACCATTCTCTGTCCTGCAGATGGAAACCAGGTTTATCAAGCGATGCTGGCAAGTGTTGATATCGAGGGACCGGTGTATATACGAATCGGCAGTGGTC
>JAIMZO010000041.1 GCA_020054965.1 Spirochaeta sp.
GCCTCCAGATCCCTGGAATAATTGACGGTGATCTGGTTGTATGCGCTTGCATGGAAGTGGTCGATCAGGTTCTTGTCCCCGATATCCGCAGTTGCACTCTCATAGGCAATATTCACCGGATGATCAATGGGCAGGTTCCAGATCGGGAAGGTCTCGAACTTTGAGTAGCCACTATGCCGCCCGGCCTTGTAGTCATGGTACATCTGTGAGAGGCAGGTACCGAGCTTCCCGGAACCGGGACCGGGACCGGTCACGATAACAACCGGCCGGTCGGTCTCAATGTAGGGATTTGCGCCATACCCTTCGTCACTGACAATCAGGTCAACATTGTTCGGATAGCCGTGGGTTGCACGATGGGTATAGACGGTAATGCCACGTTGCTCGAGAATGTTCTTGAAGTTGACCGAACTAGGTTCCTCATCAAACCGGGTTATTACCACACGGGTGACCTTCAACCCCCACTTGGAGAAGTCGTCGATCATCTTGAATACATCCGTATCATAAGTGATACCGAAATCACTCCGCATTTTTCGTCGTTCTATATCACCACTATGGATACAGATGATGACATCAATCTGTTCCTTGAGTGACTGGAATACACGCATCTTCACATTCGGGTCGAAACCGGGAAGCACCCGTGATGCATGGTAATCGAACAGGAGCTTGCCTCCACATTCCAGATAGAGCTTCCCATCACTCTGCTTCACTCTCTCGAGGATGTAATGACGTTGCTCCTCCAGATACTTCTCATTGTCAAAACCAATTGCACCCACGCTTCCTACCCCTTGTATTGCAGTTGCTCTGCTATAGCTTCTTGCGTCCGTTGGTCAAACAATACACCGATAAGCGCCAAAGAGAACGGCATGGCAGCCCCAGGTCCTTGTCCGGTAACCAACGAACCGTCCACGATGAACGACTCATTCTCCAGTACCAATCCAGGACAGGTCGCCTCCGTCCCTGGATATCCTGTCACCCGTTTACCGTCCAACAAGCCGGTCTTGCCAAGGACAACTGCAGGAGCCGCACAAATGGCCGCAACCACCCCACTCTGGGCAATCTCAATAACCTTCTCCAAAACCACGAAGGATGCAGCAAGATTCTTCGACCCTTGCACTCCCCCTGGAAGGACCACACAATCAAACGGCTTATTCTTGCAGGATGCCAGGGTGGTATCAGCATGGACCACCATGCCATGGGCACCTTTCACTGCAAGAGTATCAAGCGAAGCCACAGTGACTTTCGCCCCACTTCGCCTAAGCAGGTCGATCGGTGTGATAGCCTCGACTTCCTCAAAACCTTCTGCAAGGAGAACCAAAACTGAGGGAACCATGATAAGACCTCCATTCTTCACAGCGGCTGGATAATGCCGCCTTCTCTGCGAGCCTTGCGAAGTAAATCGCAAGCATGGTGCACAATCCGTTCGGTCTCATCCCAACCGATGCATGCATCGGTTACGGAGACACCATATTTCAAGGTCGATAGATCTTCAGGAATTTTTTGGCATCCTTGTTCCAGGTTGCTTTCCAACATGAAGCCACGAATGGCCTTCTCACCCCAGGAAACCTGGTCAATGAGAGAACGCAGTACCCGTTTCTGCCGTTCATAGTGTTTTCTGGAGTTTGCATGACTGCAATCGATGATGATTGAGGGATTCACCCCCTCCTTCTGCATGGAGACCCTTGCATTCTCTACATCATCCTCATAGTAGTTGGGACTCTGGTCCCCACCACGAAGGATCAAGTGACAGCAATCATTACCGGTGGTCCTGAAGATGGCACTGGCTCCAGAGGCATCCATACCAATGAATGATGCCGGTTGAAGGGCGCTCTTGATGGCATTGATTGCAGTATTCAGATCTCCACTGGTACTGTTCTTGAACCCAACAGCCACACTCAAGCCACTGGCAAGATTTCGGTGGATCTGGCTCTCGGTTGTTCTTGCACCAATCGAAGACCAACTCATCAACTCGTCAATGTACTGGGGGATAATGGGGTCAAGTACCTCACACCCTACCGGCAGTCCCAACTTCACGATGTCCAGCAGGAGCGAGCGGGCAGTCATGATGCCACCACCGATATCATAGGAGCCATCCATCTTCGGATCGAGGATCAGACCCTTCCAACCACCTACGGTCCTCGGTTTCTCAAAATAGGTCCGCATCACCACAAACATCTCTTCCTCGATCTCGCTTGCAAGTTTCTTGAGCTTCCGCGCATATTCGAGCGCTGCCTTGGGGTCATGCAGAGAACAGGGACCGATGATTGCAAGCAATCGTTGGTCCCTTCCTTGGATGATATCGTTGACCGTCTGACGGCTTCGACGTATGGATTCTGCGGTTTTTTCATCAACCGGCAGCAGGGAGACAACCTGTTGCGGTGTAGCAAGTGGTTCAACCTGCTTGATTCTGATATCTACGTTTGCCATGCTGATTATTCCTTTGGGAAGGTATACCACGACTCAGCGATGAGGCTCAACCCTTTTCGGCTCCCTTTGCTGTATCATCCTTGCCTCTGGAGTACAGAAATCGCTTGATCTTCTGGGTTGGTGTTCTCTGGAACGGCTCTTCCTGCAACTCAGCACTACTGAGTCGGCTGAAAGCACTCAATTCCTTATTCACATCCTCCCGGATTTTTGCGACATATTTCAGGGCTTCATCCTTTGCCTCATTGACATTCAACGCCATCTTGCTGGCAAAGGCTTCAACGTCGATCTTGATCAACGCCGCCAGACCACCTTGCTCTGGGATGACCAATGACTCAGTGACAAAATCCTGATTGTTTATTACCGACTCGATCAGCTCAGGGTAGATATTTTCCCCTCCACTGCCCAGGATCATGGTCTTGGTCCTCCCCTTGATGGAAAGTCGACCATGCTTGTCCAGGTATCCCAGATCTCCTGTCCTGAAATACCCATCCTCGGTGAAGCTTGCCTTGTTCAGCTCAGGATTGTCATAGTACCCCTGCATGACATTCGGGCCCTTCACCAAGATCTCTCCCACCCCGGTCTCCGGATCAGGATCAGCCAGCTTCACATCGACATGCTCAACCAATTTGCCGATGACCCCAACATAATGTTTCTTTGGTTTTCCACCAGCAATCAGGGGAGCGGTCTCGGTAAGCCCGTAACCTATGGCATAGGGGAACTTTGCATCAGCAAGGAATTGTTCTACTTCGCGGTCAAGTGGAGCCCCTCCAATACCGAAGAACTTTATATGACCACCAAAGGTCATCTTCAGTTTCCGACCTATTGCCTTGCTGATCAACTTACGGGTAAAGGAGTAACGCATCCATTTCTTGATCTTTTCGTTGCCCTTGGTGACAGGAAGCACGGCACTTCGGTATACCTTCTCGATAAGCAAGGGGACAGTCATCACAATCGTTGGCTTGACATCCTTGAGCGCAGGAAGCAGGATCGACGTAACCGGTGGCTTGCCTAAATATACAATTTCACATCCACACATGAGCTCCAATATTTGTCCGGTGGTGAACTCATAGACATGGCTTACCGGCAAAATTGAGAGCACCTTGGACTTGTGATTGAGATTTACATACACATCAGTCGATATGTCAGCATTCCATACAAGATTCTTGTGGGTGAGCATCACTCCCTTGCTGTTGCCGGTCGTCCCACTGGTATAGATCAGGGAGGCCAGATCATCTTCCTGGGCAAGGGAGGCTTCACGAAGCTTCCTGCCCTTTTCATCTATCTTCCTGCGGCTGATATCCTTGCCTGGTGCGGCTGCAAACTGAGTCTTGTCCTCCAGACCTTTCACGATGGATGAAGGGATGTGGAACAGGTCTTCCATCCTCACCAGATAGGAGTCATTGGCCTGGACGTACGCTTTTGCCTTCTCAAAATGCTTGACGTTTATCACGACACCTTTCGCCCCAGCATGTTCAAGGATCTGGTTGGTTTCCTTGGTTGAGAAATCGGGGAGGATCGGAACAGCTACACATCCAATGGAGGTGATGCCGAAATAAGCTGCCATCCAGGTAGGGCAACCCTCCCCCATGATGGCGATCTTATCCCCACGGGAGAATCCAGCTTCGAGGAGGGTAAGCGAAATGGCATCCTTCATCAACTTCAGCTGGGCATAGGTAATCTCACTACCCTCTTCGCGGTAGGTACGTAAGGCAATCCTGGCCCCATTGCGGCTGGATGTACAATCAACCACTGCGTCCATTGTATACTTGTTGACGGTCTTCATAGTCAGGCCATCTTCACGCTTGAGTTTTTTTATTCTCTTCAAGGACCATACTTCTGCTTGTTTTTTCTTCATAAATGCACCTCGTTTTTTGGTCCATACCACTGATTTTTCCTGCATACAGTAAAGGGAAGGTCAGTCATGGACTGTACCACTTTTTCCAGAATCACAGGATCATTGTTACATTCAGAGAGATGGATGAAATAGACATGTTCACCCTTGAAGCCACTCTCACAGAGAAACTGCAAGGCTTGGTCATTGGACAGATGCCCATGATTACCGGAAATCCGCCGCTTCAACATAACTGGATAGGGGCCGGATCTCAACATCTGTTCATCATAATTCGCTTCCAGAAATAGAATGTCAGCATCCCCTGCGAGCATCATCTGTTGCTCGCTGGTGATGCCTGTATCGGTCAATACCATGTAATGAGTATCCTGGTGGGTAATATACCAACCAACAGAACCACCACTGTCGTGACTTGTTTCAAAACAGAACAGGGAGAAGGGGCCGACCTCGACAAGTTCCGATGTACAAACTGTCTGCAGTTTTCCCTCTGGGATACCCAACTTCTCGATCAACAGCGGTTGCTCAGCAACCATACGATCGTGGGCATACACGGGTATGGGCAATCTCCGGGAAAGCACCCCTACACCACGTGCATGGTCAGGATGGAGATGGGTGAGGAATACCGCCTGTACGGTAGACAGAGGTACAGAGAACTGAGACAGACGTCTTGTGAGCTCCACAACACTGTAGCCCTGGTCTATCAAGATGGAGACGGTACCATCGGTGAAAAGATAACTGTTTCCACTGGACCCACTGCCCAGAACGGCATACTGAACCATTAAAGCGTTCCCCATGCAGTAAGTATTGCTGGATCATAGCCTAGGTGAACCTTTCCCTTATAGCGAAGCACTGGAGTCTTGAGCAGCTGGGGATGCTCTGCCAACTCCTGGGCAGCATCAAAACTTCTCCATGCATAGCCTTCTTTTGCATAATAGGCACTAGACTCATCAATCAACGTTTCAGCATCATATGCGCAGAAAAGCGAACGCCACTCCCCTTCGGAGAGTGTGCGTTGGTTCAGGTCAACAAACTGGAAGGCGATGTTGCGTTCTTTGCAGCTCCTGATTGCCTTCGCAGTTTCTTTGCATTTTTTTGTTCCGATAATCTGAATCATGCATTCCCCTGTCATCTATATAGTATAGTAGACAGGGTAAAAAGGCAAGAAACCCGACAGATTGCCGAATCGTGTCAACTCACGAAGAGCTCATCGATCTCACGTTGGTAGAGACGATTGATTTCAAATCGTTTCAGTTCCTGCTTTGCACTCAGCTCCTTACCCACCTCAAAGCTCTTGGAGAGGAGACGGAAGCGAACGATATGCTCGAAGCTCTTGAAACCATGCTTGCTGTTGATGATATCAGTGATTGTTTGCTCGATCAGGCTTATCACTTCCTGCATCTGATACAGCTTATCGGCGAGGTAGGGAATTTCCTTCTCCTTGAGGTACTCCTCAATTCGTTGCTTGTTGAGCACGATCAAGGCACCCAGATACTTCTTGTCCTGCCCCAGTACAATGGCCTGTTCAATGAAATCACTCTCACAGAGTTTTGCCTCGATGGGTACCGGTTCAAGGTTCTCCCCTCCTGCCAGCACAATGGTATCCTTGGCCCTTCCGCTGAGAGCAAACTCACCGTGGTGCGTCCAGATACCCAAGTCTCCGGTGTTGAGCCAACCATGCTCATCCAAGACCAACCGGGTAAGATCAGGACGCTTGTAGTATCCCTTCATCACCTGTGGTCCACGGACCATGACGATGCCTTTCTCACCGGGTTTTGCTTCCTGTCCCTGTTCAGTGACTATGCGTACCTCCGTTCCTTCAAGTGGACTTACCGTACGCTTAACCCCATGGAGTAGAGGCCGGACAGCTACCACAGGAGCACTCTCGGTCAGTCCATATCCGTCAAGCAACTTCACACCGATTGAGGCGAAGAAGCTATCCACCCCTGCACTGAGAGAGCCTCCGCCACTGACACCGGCAATGAAATTCTTGCCCAGTTTCTGCTTGACCTTGGAGAATACCAGATGGTCTCCAACCTTATAGAGTGGATGGAGCAACACCATCGGCAACAGTCCTGCCGATACATCAAGGATTCGGCTTCGCTTCCTGAACGTGGCAACCTCTCCCAGTACCAAGTCCCTGCTTCTGCTGTACATACCAGCAACCTTGATGAAGAAGGAGAACAGGCCTTTGGCAACGGGGCTCTTGTTCTTCATGCTGGCAAATACTCCAGCCTTTACTGCTTCCCATATGCGGGGGACAGAACCCATCCAATGAGGATTCACGAGCACCAAGTCAGCGAGCAGGATTGAACCCAGTGGCTTGGAATAGGCAACTGTTGATGCATTGCCAATGATGACATACTGCAGGATTCGTTCAAAGGAGTGCCAGACGGGGAGGACGCTGAGCCAACGCTGACCAGGCGACAACCTTTTGATCAACTTGGGAACAGCCTCCAACTGGTAGGCAAAGTTTGCATGGGTGAGCATGACTCCCTTCGGGTCCCCAGTGGTACCACTGGTAAAGATGATGGTTGCAATTTCCTCACTGTTGCCTTTTGCTCGCTCGCTCTCCACCCTTTTGGCAATGGCATAATCATCAAGGAGTGCCCTACCTTCATCCACGAGATCCTGATAACAGAGAATCTCGATCTTTGTGGCGGATGCAGCCTCATCACGTTGCTGATGGGTAAACTCACGATCCATGACAATCAGGTGCTGCAAAGCCGGGAGGGTTTCACTGATGTTGAGAACCTTGCGCAACTGGACCGCATTCTCGACAAAACAGAATGCCGCTTCAGTTATAGAGAGAATGAAGCTTACCTCATAAGGCATTGCATCCCGCCCACGAGGAACATCAGCGGCTCCCAGGCTGAGAATAGCCAAGTCGCTGGCGAGCCATTCACGGCGGTTGTCACTGATCAGGCCAACCAGGTCTCCGCGTTTGACGCCATGGTTCATCAGGCTGGCAGCCAAGCTGTTCACTTCACTATAGAGATCGGAATAGGAGATCGACTGAAAAACGCCGTTCTTGTCCTTGCTCATCTGAACGGTGTATGCAGGATATTGTGTGACGACCTCTGCAAATATCTGTGGTATGGTCTTATACATAGCAACCTCCGTGTATGGTACTATCTATTATATAAACACATTTTCACTATTTGTCAATCTGTCAAAATAAACATATTGCAAACTTTTTTCTTTATATTTCATACACCTAGGAGAATTTCCCCAAGTAGAGCCAAAACTACGGGAAATGTCATCATTATTGACTCTTTATAAGGAAACAAATCATAATGACCCAATATGATAAGGAGAGACTTTTTCATGAAAGAACGGATTTCTACATTGCTCAAGAGAGAACCACAGGCTGAATTTGTTGTGGCAGAAGGCTGGGTAAGGACCAAGCGAGACAGCAAGAATGTATGCTTCCTTGAGGTCAATGATGGTTCGTGTCTGAAGGGACTGCAGATTGTCATCGACAAGGAGCAGCTTCCTGACCTCTCCATTCTCAATGATATCACCACCGGTTGTTCAGTTGTCTGCAAGGGCCCAATCGTTGCAAGTGCAGGTGGCAACCAAGCAGTCGAGATGGCCACTGTCGACGTACAGGTAGTGGGTCCCTGTCCGGTGGATACCTATCCTCTCCAGAAGAAACGGCATACCATCGAGTATCTTCGTGAGATTGCCCACCTGAGAGCGAGAACCAACATGTTTGGTGCAGTGGCACGGGTGAGAAATACCTTGAGCTATGCTGTCCACACCTTTTTCCAGGAACATGGGTTCTTCTATGTGAATACCCCGATCATCAGTGCAAGCGATTGTGAGGGAGCAGGCGAACAGTTTTTGGTCACCACCCTGGATTTGGACAACATTCCCCGCAGCGAAGATGGAACGATCGATTACACCAAGGACTTCTTTGGCCGGCAATCCTTCCTTACCGTCAGTGGTCAGCTGGAGGGTGAGACCTACGCTATGGCATTGAAGAACATATACACCTTCGGTCCCACCTTCAGGGCAGAGAACTCCAATACCAAGAGACACCTCGCTGAGTTCTGGATGGTAGAACCCGAGATGGCTTTCTGCACGCTTGAAGGAAACATGGAAGTAGCAGAAGCATTCCTCAAATACCTGTTCAAGACCGTGTTGGAGGAGTGTGCAGAAGATATGGCTTTCTTCAGCAAGTTTGTCCAATCGGGAGTACAGGAAACGCTCAAGTCAATCGTGGAGACACCGTTTGCCCACCTGACCTACACTGAGGCGATTGATGAACTTTCCAAGCACAACGACAAGTTTGAATTCCCTGTCTCCTGGGGCAGCGACTTGCAGAGTGAACACGAGAAGTTCCTCACCGAGACAATATGCAAGCGACCGGTGATCGTGACCGATTATCCCAAGGAGATCAAGGCTTTCTACATGAAGCTGAATGAGGATGGGAAGACCGTTAGGGGCATGGATGTCCTGGTTCCCCGCCTGGGTGAGATCATCGGCGGCAGCGAACGTGAATCGGACCTTGACATATTGACCAAACGCATGGAAGAGCTGGACCTCAATCCTGATGATTATTGGTGGTATCTTGATCTGAGACGATTCGGCACAGTCCCTCACGCCGGATTCGGCCTCGGATTTGAACGCTTGGTGCAGTACGTCACAGGGATGGGAAACATCCGCGACGTCATACCCTACCCAAGGGCTCCAAAACTGGCAGATTTCTGATCGGGTACAAGGCGGCATGGGCCGCCTTTTTGTTTGCCCAGCATGGGCAATAACTTGGTGGTGAAAGTCCACTGTGGGTGCGGTACTGCCAAGGGCAGAACCACTAGCTCAAGGCAAGTGCAAGCATGCGAGTGCTTGTGTGAAGGAAGCCGGCGGCAAAGTCCCGAGCCAACGAACAGAAACTGGATACAAGGCCGGTTGACAGGATGAGTCTGCGAAATGTGACGAAGTC
>JAIMZO010000042.1 GCA_020054965.1 Spirochaeta sp.
CCGAGAGTGCGTGAACTGACGAGGAGCCGTATACCGAACGGTACGTACGGTTCTGTGGGAGGTCGGATGAGCCATTAAGGCTCATCCTCCTACCCGATTATCAGGAACGTTACACCAATTGTACGCGGACACCATTCGGGTCATGTACAAAGCAGAAACGAATTGATGGATTCGGTGAGAAAGGGCCCTCTACAATGGGAATACCCTTTTGCTTGAGCATTTCCATGAAAGCATCGAGATTCTCTACGGACAATCCAATGCTGATGTCTTTTCCGATGGGTGATGGAGTATTCCCTTCGTGATAAATCAATTAAATTTTTGTTTCCCCATCTCCCAAAAACATGATCTCAGCAGCAGGTGTTTTCATCCTGCTGGATACCGGGAGTGAAAGCACATTTTGGTAGAATGCCAGGCTCTCTTCCATATTCCCTACAGTAATTGTTGTCCAAAGATATTGCATATTTTCTCCTTATAAGCACAATGATGTGACCCTTGATTTTGTAAAACCGGCATTACAGTGGTCATACCTAACATTACCGTATGCCTTACATTCTGCAAAGAGAAATCACATCATGTCCAATTTACCAAGTATACGTATAATCGGCGTCAACGTCCACAATAATGCGTAAGCCTTAGGCACCCTACTGTCCTGGGACAGATTCCTTTGTTGGTGAAATCACTACCCTGAGCAGCGCAAAGATGATCGTCATTTATAGAAAGTGAATGCAAAAAAAGCTGGACCATACTACCAGCTACGAAAAAAAAACAGGGTAAAGACAGACAGTGGTGATGCCAGGAATGGACTCTTGAAGAAGGCTAAGCAACAACTCCGGTTCTTCTTGCCCAGGAAGGGAAACACCAGCCGGAAGAGGGTTCAAGCTGGGCCCAGAATATCGGAAATGGCTCCGTTCTTTTACATTTGCAACCCCGGTGGACCAATATAAAGAGGGAATGTGGTGGATCATTACACTGTTTTGGTGGGATTGGCACACACTCAGCTATGGCATTCTCTTACTTCATAGGGGGAAGACCCAGATGACAGGTATCACGAAGACTTGCAAGTCAATATATATGAAGACAGTGAAACCATTAGAATACGCCACAAGTACCACAAGATGATACGAGCAGGAAAGAATGCAAATGTGGATAAAGTAACTTGTGCGAGAGAAATCGTCTGTTTCATCTGTGGGATGATGACTGGAAACATCATGGCAAAATCCATCTAGAAACAGAAGCGTACAAGTAAGATGATAGGGTGATGGCCCCTTGTCACCTTTATGAGCAAATAAGCAACGGAGCTACTAGATAGAATGAAAGGTATCGATACCTCAGGGCAAGAGATGAACCGCCTCCTTTTCCGCCCCAGGGAACGGGGTATCTCACCTTGCTTTCACTGCACCCGCTCATGAGAGGAACCATATCATGATGATTCCTTTCCTCTCGTTCCGTTTGGGAATGAATTAGTATGAGAGAAACAGGGGAAAATGTGTACCCAGCCGGAGTCACCTCATAGGAAGTTGAATATGATTAGCTACACAGTATGCTGTGGAGAAAGCTGCCTGGAGATTGTATCCTCCACTCTGTCCATCAACATCCAAAATTTCACCACAGAAGTATAGGTGGTCCATCACCTTTGACTCCATGCTTCCCCTATCTACCTCTTTGATGTTTACTCCACCAGAGGTAACCATTGCAGCATTGAAACCTTTAATACCCTTGATGATGAAATGTCTCTCCGTGACTGCTTTCATAAGGGTCAGCCGTTGCTGTTTGTTCAGATTGGCAGGTGTAATGGTGGCTTCAAAATCCAGTTCTTTGATGACTTGTTGAGCAAGGGATGCCACAAGGCCGAATTCCTTGAGGATGGTTGAAACATGCTTCTTGGGTTGGGATGAAAGGAGCGCAAGGAGATTTTCCTGAACCGCTCGCTTGTTTTTCACCGGCAGCAGGGAGAACGTGATGGAATCGCCTGCCTTCAGCTCACGACTGGCTGTAAGAATCAGGGGACCGGAAAGTCCGTCGTGGGTGAACAGTATATCCCCCGTCGCTTGCAGGAACCGTTTTTTCTCCCCTGGATGATGGAACTCTGCATATGCATCGCGTATTGCATTACCTGCAAGGCGCATCCACTGATACGCATCCACCATGATGGCAGCGAGCGCTGGCTTTGGAGGAACGATGGTGTGCCCAAGCGTTTTGGCCAGGCCATACCCACTCCCATCACTTCCTGTGATTGGATAACTCATTCCTCCCGTGGCCAATACAAGATTCCTGCAGATAAAAGACCCCTTATCGGTTTGCACATGGAAATACTCTCCATCCTTGCTCAGTGAAGAGATCTTGGAGTTGTACACTATGCTGGCTTTACTCTCCCTGACCAGCACATCCCTGATCTCATGGGCATCCAGTGAAGCAGGGAAAACCTTCCCATCCTCCCTGGTCACAAGGGAAACGCCCTTGGACTCGAACCATTGCATAATGGCTGAGGGAGGGAAAGCCTGGAAGGAGGGAAGCAGAAAGTTGCGCTGTGCTCTGCTTCCATAATGCTGCAGGAAATCCTCTTCCACTTGGGTATTGGTAAGGTTGCACATGCCCCCACCGGTGATCAGGATTTTCTTGCCTGCTGCTTCCTTGTGTTCAAGCAACAGTGCCTTGGAAGTGGGTAGATTTGCAGCAAGAAAGAGCCCAGCGGCCCCTCCTCCAATAATCACTACATCATAGGGAGTATTTCTAGTATCCATAGTATGGCTTGAACCACGAGACAAAAGCCTCAAGCCCTTGTTCAAGGGGAGTATTGGGTCTGAAATCAAAATCATTCATCAAGTCAGTGACATCCGCATAGGTCTGGTATACGTCCCCAGGTTGCATCGGAAGATACTCCTTCTCAGCGTCCTTACCAAGACACTGTTCCAGTGTCTCTATGAACTGCTTCAATTTCACTGGTTTGTTGTTGCCGATATTGTAGACCTTGTAGCAATCCTTTGCTTCATTCTCCTCAGGGATATTGGGAATGATGTTCTCCAATGCGGTGATGATGTCATCGATATAGGTGAAGTCACGCCACATATCCCCATTGTTGAAGACCTTGATGCTTTTTCCTTCCATAATCCGTTTGCTGAATGAGAAGTATGCCATATCCGGCCTTCCATACGGTCCATAGACCGTGAAAAATCTCAGTCCGGTGCTCGGGATATGATAGAGGTGCGTGTATGCGTGGGCCATCAGCTCATTGGATTTCTTGGTGGCTGCATAGAGACTTACAGGATTATCGGCTTTATCATCTGTTGAGTAGGGTATCTTGCTGTTCAAGCCATAGACTGAGCTACTGCTGGCGTACACCAGATGTTCTACTGCATGATGACGACAGCACTCCAGGAGATTGAGAAACCCTACGAGATTCGATTGCAGGTATGCATACGGGTTGTCGATGCTGTATCTCACCCCCGCTTGGGCTGCAAGGTTGATGACATGGGTTACCTGGTGTCGGACAAAGATTGCATCAAGCTCATTCCTGTCAGCAAGATCAACTTTATAGAAGATGAATTGTTCTGAGGCCAACATCCTCAGTCGCTCTTCCTTGAGAGACACCTCATAATAATCGTTCAGGTTGTCCAAACCGATTACCGTGCATCCAAGCCCAAGCAATCGCTTGCTTAGATGAAACCCAATAAAACCGGCAACCCCGGTGACCAAATACACTTTATTCGTATCCAATCGCATCATATTTGCGCGCATAGTGCTCTCCTCAACGAGTGCTATTGTACCGTAGAAACTGGGTGATGGGTAGGGGATAAAAATTGGACCCCCTGAGAAAGGAGGTCCAGAAGAACAGAGCTGAAGCTCTTAGAGGGCGCCGAAAATAATCTTGATCACGAACAGAGCAAAAACAACCCAAGTCATCTTTGAAATGTCGTTGGTCTTCTTGGTGAAGAGCTTGAGCAACACATAGGAGAGGATACCAAACATGATACCATCTGCAATGCTGTAAGCTACGATCATGAAGATCATTGTCAGGAAGGCCGGGATAGCTTCGGTCATCTCGTCCCACTCAATATCCTTTACCGGGCTCATCATCATAACACCGACGATGATCAGGGCAGGTGCTGTAGCAGCACTGGGAATGGAACCGAACAACGGTTCGAGGAACAGGGAGAGAGCGAAGAGGATGGCCACGGTCAATGCGGTCAAACCAGTACGTCCACCTTCAACAACACCACTGGAGGATTCAACAAATGTGGTGACGGTGGAGGTCCCGAGGATTGCACCTACAGTGGTTCCGATTGCATCAGCGAACAGTGCTTCCTTACAGTTGGGGATGGAGCCATCATCCTGGATCATGTCTGCCTTGGTGGCACAACCTATCAGGGTTCCAACGGTATCGAACATATCTACAAACAGGAAGGTGAAGACAACGACGATGAAGTCAACACTCATGATGTTTGAAAACTCGAACGGGAAGAAGTAAGGGGCTGGGGGAAGGAAAGATCCGCCAGCATACTTTGTCACTCCGAAAGGAATACCAATAATCGTAGTGACGATGATACCAATCAGGAGGGCGCCATTTACCTTGTGGGCCAAGAGAATACCGGTGATGACCAAACCAATCATGGCAAGGCCGGGAGCTCCCATGAACCAGTCAGCATTCAGAGCAACCAATGTAGCTCCATCAACGATGATACCAGCATTCTGCATGCCAATGAAGGCAATGAAGAGACCGATACCAACACCGATTGCACGTTTTAGGTTGGCTGGGATGCTGTTGACTATTGCCTCCCGGATGTTGGCAGCGGTGAGGATCAAGAAAATGATACCTTCAACGAATACTGCCGTGAGGGCGAACTGCCATGTGTAACCCATACCGAAAACGACGGTGTAAGTAAGGAAGGCGTTCAGACCCATGCCTGGGGCAAGAGCAAATGGCAGATTGGCCCACAGGGCCATTACCAAGGTTGCGATTGATGCAGCAATTGCAGTTGCAGCAAATACTTTGGAGAAGTCCATTCCGGATTCGGAAAGGATGCCTGGGTTGACGGCAAGAATGTAAGCCATAGTTAGGAAGGTAGTAATACCTGCCATGACTTCAGTCTTGACGGTCGTTTTTCGTTCTTTGAGCTTGAAAAACTTTTCCATCGATGCACTCCTTGCAGATGTTTTGGTTGGTACCATTCTACCCTATCTGTATCAAATCGTACAGAAAAATCGTTACATTTGTTATATAACCAAATTATAGGGTATAATTTTGGGAATCTGGCTAAATTAATTCGAGAAAATTTGCTCTATAGCGAAGAAAAGCGCTTCACTATCAATACAAATTATTAATTATACTGTATACCTGCAACAACCAATATTTTCCCTTGAAGAATTATCGTGAAGTGCTACACTGATAGAAAGACGTTGCAAAATGTTGCAGAAGGAGCTCATATGGTTACGAAGAAAAAAATGCAGGAAGTGATAGAAACTGCAGCAAGACGGAAAAAAGCCGACTTGTGCATTACCAATGCCCAAATATTGGATGTATATAACAAGGAGTGGTTTGAGGCTGACCTTCTGGTCCAGTCCGGATATATAGCTGGATTTGCTGAGTGTGGCAAAGGTGAAGCTGAAACAGTGGTTGATGGTGGGGGACGATATCTCCTGCCAGGGTTCATTGACAGTCATGTGCATATCGAGTCCAGTCATGCCACCCCGGAGGAGTTCTCCAATCTCGTGGTTCCCTGTGGAACCACCACAGTAATCGCAGACCCCCATGAAATCTGCAATGTATGTGGTCTTGATGGATTGTCATACATGCTGGAGGCATCTAAGGAGACAGCGTTGCAAGCTTTCTTTATGGTGCCGTCCTGTGTCCCGGCTACTACTTTTGAGCATAGTGGGGCTGTATTGGAAGCAAAAGATATCAAGGAGGCCTTGCAACATGAGAGAGTTCTCGGCTTGGGTGAGATGATGGACTTTCCTGGTGTTATAGCCGGAACAGACCTGGTCCTTGACAAGATCATGGAGGCAAAGTATCTCTGTAAGGTGATCGATGGCCATAGCCCAGCAATCGGGGGAGCAGAGCTTGATGCCTATGCAAGTACAGGGATCCTGACCGACCATGAGTGTGAGAACGAGCAAGAGCTGCATGACCGCATCCGTCGTGGAATGTATGTCATGCTCCGTGAAGGGTCTGCGTGTAAAAACGTTTTGATGCTCCTGGGAGGAGTGACGGAAAAAAACAGCAGACGCTGTATTTTCTGTACGGATGACAGGCAACCGAAAAGCATTCTCACCGATGGACACATCAACAACAACGTACGTATTGCGGTACAGGATGGACTCGATCCCATCGAGGCCATCTGTATGGCCACCGTCAACAGCACAGATTGCTATCACCTGACTGACCGGGGTGCGATTGCACCTGGAAAGCGTGCGGATTTCCTGCTTTGCAATGACCTGAAAGAGTTCTCCATGCATCAGGTATATGTGGCGGGAGAATTGGTAGCTGAAGATGGGGTTATTCGCAAGGTTGCAAAGGTAAAGCATGACGATCGAGTCTCTGGCATGATGCATGTCAAGGATTTCTCCATCGATCGTCTTAGGCTGCCTCTTTCCAGATCCCATGTTCGGGTCATTGATATCATCCCAGGCGGGGTGGTCACTGGAGCAGGAGAGGCTGACGTGATGGTGGAAAACGGAGAATGGGTCCATGATAAGAGTCAGGATATCATCAAGCTTGCTGTGGTTGAGCGTCACACAGGAACAGGGAATGTGGCTGTTGCACTCTTGCGTGGGTATGGCTTGCAGGGTGGGGCAATGGCTACATCCGTTGCCCATGATTCACACAACATCATTGTGGCAGGGGATGATGATGAGGATATGGCCATGGCTGTAGAGCACTTGATCTCCATCGGTGGCGGTATGGTAATCGTGAAACAGAAGAACATACTGGCTTCCTTTGCACAGAACGTTGCTGGTTTGATGAGCTACGAGGCAGGCTCAGTTATTGCTGAGCAGTTGGACAACCTTCATCATATTGCGCAGGAATCCCTGCATATCAGTAAGGAAATCGATCCATTCATGACACTCTGTTTCATGTCCTTGCCGGTTATCCCTGCCTATAAGCTCACCGATATGGGGTTGTTTGATGTGAGAAGTTTCAGCTTTGTCCCTCTGGAGCTCAATAGATAAGCGTCTTTGTGCCGACTTTGGCAACGGTTAGCTCGGTATCATAGAGGGTGGTCAGCATGGCACTGTTGACCACCTCTTCTTTTGGCCCATAACAAAGCAGTGAGCCTTTTTTTACCATCGCAACATGGCTGGCCAGTTCGTAGGCAAGGTTTGCGTCATGCGTGGTAAACAGAAGGGTTTTCCCTTTCGCATGCAGCTGTTTCAGGATGGTAAGCACGCGTTTTCGGTTTGCAGGGTCCAATGCACTTGTTGGTTCATCGAGCAAGAACATGGAACTCTGTTGAGCAATGGCCCTTGCAAGCAGTAACAACTGATGTTCTCCTCCGCTCAAGGTAGTGATATGCCTCTCTGCATAGTTTGCCAAACCCACATCATAAAGTGCCTGATAGGCAATCTCTGCATCCTCTTCACTTGGGGTTCCCAGCTCTGAAAGGTAGGGGGAACGTCCAAACAGCACGTAATCGATCAGAGAAAAGGAGAAGTTGTACTGTTCGAATTGGGGAACCAATGCCAATGTCCTGCCAAGTTCCTTCCGCCCATAGGAGGAGATTGGTTTCCCGTATAATGATACCTGGGCACTCTTCTGCCATCCCAACAGAACATCGAGCAGTGTTGATTTACCTGCTCCATTGGAACCCAGGATAGCTACACTCTGTCCTTCCTCCACCGAGAGTGAGACATCATCGAGCGCTTTTGTGCCGCTCGGGTAGATGAAACTCAGATGGTTTACCGTCAAAGCGTTCATGCCTTGCCCTCCTGGTGCTTGAGTGAAAGGATGATCATAAAGATGATGGCTCCCATGAAGCTGGTGAGCAATCCAATGGGGATCTCGGTGGCCAGGACGGTCCTGCCAATGGTATCGCAGACCAAAAGGAAAAATGATCCCAGGATCATGGAACCGGGAAGGCTGGTGGAGCTGTCGGAACCAAACAACTTACGACCCAGATGAGGGGTGATCAAACCAACCCAGCCGATCAGACCGGTGATGGAGATGGTGACCGTAGTCCCTACCGTGGCAACTATCAGAAGAATGATCCTATCTCGCTTGGGGTTCATCCCCACAGAGAAAGATGTCTTCTCCTGGAGACTAAGCAGGTTGAGTTTCCATCTATATCCAAGGAGTATGGCCATACTGGGCACGACCACCCATAAGATGGAAAGAATCTGGGCCCATGAGGCATTCCAGAGCCCCCCCATCATCCAGAAGGTGATGTCTTGCAGATCCTTGGTAGGTTCCGCCACCAATTTTATCACACCGAGTGCACTGGAGAAGAGGGCTGATACCGCTATTCCGCTAAGCACCAGCCGTAACAACCACCCTCCAAACCTGAAACGGGTTGCAAGCAAGTAGGAAGCAAGCAAGGCCAACAGCCCAAAGAACGTAGCGCTTAGTTGTACATAGAGGCTTGATCCCACTCCAAGGACAATCATCAACGCTGCCCCGAAGGCCGACCCTTGGCTTACACCCAGGAATCCAGGTTCAACCAGGGGATTGGAAAACAGCATCTGGAACGTGAATCCGCTTGCACTGAGCATTGCCCCTGCAAGCAGGGCCAGAACAATACGAGGAAGCCGGATGCGCAGGAAAATACTCCTGGTCATTGCATTGGTTGACCAGTCTGTTGGGAATCTGAATCCGGCAGTGGGATACCTCCCTGCAAAGAGGAACAGGAATGCCAAGAGCAGTGTTGCTCCCAGCATTCCCAGCAGGAGTCCTGTTCGTCGTTTACGCTCTGCCTGATAGCGCTGATGGGCATTCATAGTGTATTGATGGCAACCGATTTACTGTAGCGGTCTCTCAGGAAACCAAGCTTTTTCTCATCGGTGAGATGATAGAAATCCTGGTAGAAGGAGGTGACCTCATTTCGCATGTCCAACTCAGGGTAGCGCTCAGGATAGACTTCCGCAGCCATCCACTGCAGCCCAAGGATCCAGGATGCAACAGGCTGGATATAGTTCATCATATCATAAGGACTAGCTTTTACCTGCTTGGTTTTAACTGCTCTAAGGGATGACCAGATTT
>JAIMZO010000043.1 GCA_020054965.1 Spirochaeta sp.
GAGAAGCAAACAGTCAAGGATATCTACGCTGTCGGTATTCCTACAATCATCATGCAAGCCATTGGAACAATACTCATTACAAGCCTGAATAAAATCCTTATTGGCTTCTCTACCTCAGCGGTTGCTGTCTTTGGTATCTATTTCCGCTTACAATCCTTCATATTTATGACTGTATTCGGTCTGAACACCGGTATGATAACGGTGATCGGGTACAACTATGGAGCAAGAAAACCAAAACGGATAACAGCAACCATCAAGGTAGGTTTGATCGTTGCTGTAACCATCATGGGGATTGGTACAGCCCTATTTATCCTGTTCCCCCATGTATTGCTGAGCTGGTTCAACGCAACACCGGAGATGGTGGAGATCGGAATAGTTGCAATGCAACGTATCAGCCTGGGATTCACTTTGGCAGGAGTCAGTATTGTCCTGATTGCACTCTTCCAGGGAATGGGCTATGGATACCTGTCTATGATCAACTCGGTAACACGACAGCTGGTATTCCTGCTTCCAGCAGCCTACCTTCTGGGAAGATTTGTAGGACTCGATGCCCTGTGGTATTCATTCTTCATCGCCGAGATAGCATCCTTCAGTTTGACCCTCTACTTCTTCTGGAAAATCTACAAGACGAAGATCAAGACCATGACTACGTAAGAGATCATCCTCCCGATTCACGTGAACCGGGATAGGCATGCAATCCTGAAGATGCGCTATCGATATACTGTTGATCTGGATTGAAATATCGGGAACTCAAACCATTACGAGATTTCAGACCAACTATATGTTCAGTCTTTTCAAGGAAGATGTGTCACAGGAAGATATCATTACTCGATTCCAATTACATTGAAACAGAATCAGGGAAAACCTATAGTATTCCTGTGAAACAGATCAAATCAAGTTTAATGCAACGTGCATTATTGCTGAAAGGCCAGTTGACAGCAATCTACTATGCATCAAAGGACAAGAGGATGCCTTTACTCCCGAAGGTGTTGGCTGGTTTTGTTCTACTCTACGCACTCAGTCCTATTGATCTCATTCCTGATTTCATTCCTGTCCTTGGATATCTGGATGATCTGATCATTCTCCCCGCATTGTTGGTGCTGACCATCAAGGGCATCCCCAACGAAGTGCTCAAGGATGCCCAGGATCAAGCAGAGCGCAAGCCAATTTCGTTGCCTAAGAACTGGAGCTTTTCCATTCTCTTCATTGGCATTTGGATACTGATTCTGTGGTTCATTGTGCGTAAGCTCACACAATGATGTCGGCCTTGTGAGCATATAATCAGTATATTACTTGATGTTCAGCTATTGCGATCCTGATTACTCGAAGAATTTTTGCGGAATCCGCATTTTTTCTTCGTACGTATCCTTCTCCATTGACTATGCATGCAAGAGTTAACACTATACAAGGCGATAGAAGAGAGAAAAGACCCCGGCATTTGGAGTCTTTTTTCTCTTTTATAAAGAACTATACGAACTGAAATTCCCTTATGGGATTACTCCCACTCGATAGTCCCAGGAGGTTTGCTCGTGATATCATAGAGTACTCGGTTGACTCCCTGTACCTCATTGCAGATCCTGGCTGAAGCGTGTTGGAGCACTTCAGGAGGAAAGCGGAACCAGTCAGCCGTCATGGCATCTTCACTGGTGACGGCACGCAGGGAGCACACCTCTTCGTAAGTGCGTTCATCCCCTTGGACTCCCACGCTCTTGACCGGAAGCAAACAAGCCAAGGCCTGCCAGATATCATCATACAGATTGGCTTTGCGAATCTCCTCGATGAAGATGGCATCAACATCACGCAGGGTATCCAGGCGCTCCTTGGTCACCTCGCCTACACACCTGACCCCAAGACCAGGACCGGGGAAGGGATGACGATTCACCATCTCTTCTGGAAGACCAAGTTCTCTTCCCAACGCCCTTACCTCGTCCTTGAACAGTTCACGAAGTGGTTCGAGCAGGTCCCATTTCAGATCTTCTGGTAATCCTCCCACGTTATGGTGGCTTTTGATGGTTGCAGAAGGACCACCGGAAGGGCTCTTGCTCTCGATTACATCTGGATAGAGCGTTCCTTGGGCGAGGAAGCTGATATCACCGGCCTTTCGCGCCTCATCATAGAAGGTATCGATGAATATCTTACCGATGATCTTCCGCTTTGCCTCAGGCTCAGTGACTCCCTTGAGTGCAGAGAGGAATGCATCCTCAGCATCAGCATATTGAAGACGGATATTATAGTGATCCCTGAACAGTTTCAGTACCATGTCCGCCTCTCCCTTGCGCAAGAGACCGTTGTTTACAAATACACAGACCAACTGGTCGCCGATCGCCTTATGGATAAGTACCGCTGCAACAGCAGAGTCGACCCCACCGGAGAGGCCACAGAGTACCTGTTTATCTCCGACTTTCTCACGAATCTCCTGTACCGCTGTGCTGATGAAGGAACCCATATCCCAGTCCTGGTTCGCCTTACAGACACCAAGGACAAAGTTCTGCAGAAATTGGTTTCCTTCCACCGTATGCACTACCTCGGGATGGAACTGCACTCCATAGAATTTCTTTTCATCATTCTCAATGACCGTGAATGGACAACTGGAAGTGCTGCCGGTCTGTATGAATCCCTCGGGAAGTGAGGCAACTGCATCACCGTGGCTCATCCAGAGGCGGGAGTTATCGCTGATCCCCTTAAGCAGGGAAGCTTCCCTCTTAAGCACGGTAAGGTCCGCGAAACCGTACTCACGTTTCAGGGGGCGCTCAACAGTCCCCCCATTCTGGATGCTCATCACCTGCAATCCATAGCAGATACCCAGGATGGGAATGCCCAGGTCATAGATCCCCTCATCTGGTCTGGGTGACCCTTCAGTGCGCACTGAAGAAGGGCCTCCACTGAAGATGATCCCTTTCGGTTTCATGGCTGCAAGTTCTGCTGCCTTGATGGTATAGGGAACAATCCGGCTATATACGTGCATATCACGTACTCGACGTGCAATCAACTGGCTGTATTGAGCCCCAAAGTCTAGCACAACGATGGTGTCATGGGGGAATTGTTGCATGTGCATTCCTCTCTGTTCAGGTATATTCGGAGTATATCGAAAAGCTTCGCCAATGGCTACCAAGCAAGTGAACTGACCGGGGGATACGCACGTTTCACCGCCGCCGATACCGCAAGGCCAAGCACGAAACCTACTGCACTCTGTGCGATGTTTCCAGGAATCTCAGCGGCAGCAACACTCACTGTGCTGACAAACAGAGCAGACAGTGCAAAATATCCAAGGGATACTGTTGCAACGCAGACGAAGGCTGCAAGGGCTTTCCTTCCCAAGGATACAGCAACATCTCCCTTCTTCTGGACGATCAAGGCAACCAGAAGCCCCTCCACTCCATGAACAACAAAGCTGATGGGAGCCCATTGGGCATACCCGCTGATCAGATCAGCAAGTGCCGTCCCAAGCCCGGCTGCAATGAACGCTGACCAGGGACCGAAGGTAAAAGCGATGAAGCAGATAGCTACATCACATAGATTCAGGTATCCTCTTGCGGTTGGGATACGCACAACCATCGTAAAGACCACCACCACTGCAGTCAGTACCGACACCATGGCAACTTTCAAAGCATTCCTGTTTCCCTGCATACACAGCCTCCTAAAAGAATATATTCGCAAACCAAAATGCCACTGGAATAATACACGAGAGAAGAAAATGGGTACATACATGTTGATATGCATCCAGGCTATGGTAACTGGTACGCCGCTCATCTCTCCCAAACCCACGCATCTCCAGACTCATGGCAAGGTTCGGGATGGATCTGAGCGCAACCACCAGTGCACTGGTAAGGGTCGGAACCAGATCCTTGAGCCGTTGGCCAAATTTCTTCTTTTTCTCATCCTCGGCTTCGCGTAGGCGATGAGACTCAGATATCTGGCTGAAACCATCAGCGATAAACGGGATATAGGTGAAGGCAAGCGTCACCACCAAACTGGCTTTATAAGGAAGATGATACCACCTCAAGGCAAGCATAACCTCATGCATAACCGTGGTGGCAAACAGCAGGGTGCACACGTAGGTGATACCGATAAAACGGCTCATCAATCTCAAGGCTTGATCCAAACCTTCAGCCGTGATCACGGTAAAACCACCAATGGACAACAGTGGAGATCCATCCCGTACATTGAATGGCATGAAAAGCACCATAAAAAGCAGCATCGGTGAAATGGAAACAAAGGTTCTCCATGCATGATGCCAACCCGCATTGGTAGAGCCTGACAGAATAACCAAGCCGACCACAAGGGAGAGATGCAGCAGGGAAACAGGGAGAAAGAACCAGATACACATCAGGAGCATCAACAGGAGTTTTGCACGTGGGTCAAATCGGTAGAGCCAACCCGTTCCTGCAATATACGTATTGGTCGTCATACTGCGCTCAGCCTCCCCTCCCCAATCGTATAGGAACGTTGAGCTACCTTGTCGGCAAATTGCCGGTCATGAGTAATGAGCAGGATTCCTGCCCCATTGTGGCGTAAGTGGGCAATGATGGAAAGCGCACTCTGATAAGTCAAGGCACTGTCGAGTTCATCTAAAATATAGAAGGGACGGTCAAGAAGATAGTACACTGCTGCCTGGAGTGCCTTACGCAGTGGATAGCTCATGGTAGTGGGGGTATCCTCAAGGTCGAGGGAGAACAGTTCAGCACAAGCAGCTACCTGCTTCCCTACTTCCTTTCTGGACAGATCGGAGCGACGTTTCAGAGACCAGGAAAGCTCTTCTGCAACCGTAGGAAGGAAGATTTGCAGGTCAGGACTCTGGAATAAGTAGCCTACCCGTTTGGAGAGCTGTTTCCCCTCATATGGTTTTCCGTCAATGGCAATCTGCCCGGATAGGGGAGTATCCAAGCCACAGAGCAAGCGACTGAAGGAACTCTTGCCGCTACCGTTTGGGCCAACAAGGGTTACCAACTCTCCACTTTGCAGTTGGAATTGGGGTACATCCAACGTAAAATGTTTACTTATGGCAGTACTCACCCTGCTCCGCTCGGCCTGGAGAGACAGACAAGAGAGTATTCGTCTTTGAGAAGGCAATACAGGGTCCCTTTCCAATGGGCTGGGAAGGTCATCACCACAGAGGTACGCAAAGCGAGGAAGCAAGGAGTTTGTTTCACCTTTTACAATGACTCCCTCATCGAGCAAGAGAACCTGGTCATAAAGGTCATCGAACTCACCAAGATACCGGCTCGCAAGCACCAGCACCGTCTTGTTGCTCGTTGCTATCAAGTCCTTAAGCTGGTCTCTCCAATGTTGGTCCAGATCATCGAAGGCTTCATCCAGCAACCAGAAGGAAGCATCAATAGCCTGCATCGTGGCAAGGAGCACCCGTTTGCGTTCTCCTCCACTGAGTTCCTGTTCACTACTGGTTCTTAAATCATGAAGTCCCCAGTGTGTGATTGCTTCCTCAATTCGTACCTTCATGGTTGCTCTATCCATGCCCATCGACTCAAGGGGAAATGCAATTTCTTCCTCGACTGAGGTAGCTACAAACTGCTCTTGGGGGTTCTGGGAGACATAGGTGCACACTGGCAGGAGATCCCAGGGATCCAAATCTCCAAGTGATTTTCCATAGAGACGTATCTCACCATTCATTTCTCCTGGAAAATATTTGGGGCAGACCCCACAAATGATCTTGGCGAGCGTAGTCTTCCCCCTATTGAAGGGAGCAAGCAAGAGGGTCTTGCTTCCCGAGGGAATCTGCAGGGAGAGCCCACGAAAGAGTGGCTCATTCTGTTTTCCTGTCCATGACTTGTAGGTGAAAGAGAGGTGCTCTATGGAGAGTGCGTTGATCATGGTCACCCTTAGACTTGGCCGGGAAGTTCGTCAAACCGTTTGGCGATGGCCCCATAGACCGTTTCATGAAGCGTAGCAAGCTCTTCAGCGCTCAGCTTGTCAGTGTAGATTGGCTTTCCAATGGAGACATAAGCGTGAACACGCCTAAAGCCATGCAACTGTTCCAAACCAGCACGCAACCCCTTGATGGTCATGGGCACGATGACCGATTTTGAGCGGGTCGCGAGTTTCAGACTCCCTTTTTTCATTTCTCCGATGCTCCCACTCTTGCTTCTTGTTCCCTCAGGGAAGATCAACATACTTTTCCCACTCTTGAGAAGTTCTACACCACTGCGAATAGCATTGATGGCATCATGAGGACTGATTCGGTTGATAAAAACACAGTCCAAAGCATAACACCAGAGATTGATGACAGGAATCCGCCTAACTTCTGCCTTTGCCATGACGGATGCCCAAAGATTGACCGGCCCTACAATGGCAGCTATGTCGAGCATGCTCTGATGGTTTGCCATGTAGCATACTGACTGCTGCGGTGGAAGATTTTCCTTTCCATCAACATGGACCTTGATCCCTAAAAAGAAAATGATGGAACTGCCAATAAAGTGCCCACAAGCACGTAAATATCGATCGCCTGCTTTTCTGAAGCCAAGGAGACGTAACAGGTACCCAAGAGGAAATGCATACACAAGGGAAAGCGTTATAATTGGGATCACAAACAATCCTGCAAATGCTATGCGTATCTTCTTCATGCATACCCCTCCTGCTAAGAAAAGTCCTGTGTCTTGTAGAGTCTTGCATACTGGCCATCAGCTTCAAGCAACTCCTCATGGGTTCCAGACTCTACCAGTCTACCCCCATCAAGGACCAAGATGCAATCTGCATGTTTGACGGTGGTCAGACGATGGGCGATGACAATAGCTGTACGACCCTTGGATAGTCGGTGGAAGGCTTCATTGATCAGCTCTTCGCTTTCTGTATCCAAGCTGCTGGTTGCCTCATCAAATATGAGAATCTGAGGATTTTTCAGGAATACCCGTGCAATGGAAATTCGTTGTTTCTGCCCACCTGAGAGCAACGTACCCCTCTCCCCTACCTGGGTATCGAGTCCAAGTGGAAGTGAACGGACAAAATCTCCCAGGTTTGCTGCATCCAGCGCAAGCCAGAGCTGCTCATCGGTTGCATCAACCTTTCCGTACTTCAAGTTCTCCCGGATTGTGTCATCGAAGAGGAAAACATTCTGCTGGACAAACCCTATATTCTGCCTGAGTGAGTGCTGGGTCAGTTCCCGAATATCTTGCCCATCAATCATCACCTTGCCTTCACTGGGCTCATAGAAGCGGGGTATCAAGCTGGCAAAGGTACTTTTCCCAGCTCCTGATTCGCCTACCAATGCATAGGTAGAACCGCCGGGAACCGTGATATCCACATCCTTGAGGATCACCTCTGAAGAGTTTTCATAGGAGAATGAGACATGGTCGAACCTGACCGTACCCTTCAGGATTTTCAGGCTCTTTGCATCCTTCACATCCTGGATGTCCGGGTGCTCATCCATTACCTGGGTGAATCGCTCAAAGCTTGCCATGCCTTGCTGCAGTTGCTCAGTGAAGTTGATCAGGCGGTCAATGGGAGGGAGCACCACACCAACATAGAGGATGAAGGTGACCAAATCATAGGACTGAACCTTTCCCATGAATATCAGCAACGTTCCACCGGCGATGGTACAGAAGTAGTAGAGCTCCCGGAAGAACCCCAAGATGGAGTGATAACTTCCCATCACCTTGTACTGTTCCATCTTGCTGTCACGCAGGATATCATTGACGTGGTTGAACTTGGCTTCTTGGTAGGACTCACGGCCATATGATTTGACCTCTCTGATTCCCATCAAGGAGTTTTCTACATTGCTGTTCACGTCAGCAACGGTTCGCCGTACACGGCGGAAGGTTGCCTTCATGCGTATTCCATAATACATCCCGTAGAACACCATGATCGGCAGGGGTATGAGGGAAACCAGGGCAAGCGGAACACTGTAGCTGAACATAAGGATGTAAGAACCCAGAATGGTAGCAACACTGATGATCAAATCCTCGGGAGCATGGTGAGCCATCTCGGTGATCTGGAACAAATCATTGGTAATACGACTCATCATATGCCCGGTCTTGGTCCTGTCAAAGAACCCGAAGGAGAGTTTTTGCAAGTGACCGAACAACTCGCTTCGCATATCGGTCTCCATCTTCACCCCAAGGATATGTCCCCAGGTTACCCGTATATACTGACAGATAGCCTGCAGTATGTAGATGAGAAGCATGAAGCCAAAAATGATGACCATATTCTTCAGATTCTGGTTAGGAATCTCCACCCTGAGCAGTTGCCTGGTCAAGGTAGGAAATAGAATCGAAAGGATTGAAGCAAAAATTGCCACCCCCATATCAAGGAAAAACAATCCCTTGTATGGACGATAGTAGGCGATGAACCGTTTGAGCATGCTACTTGTTTCTCCTGAACAACCGGGTGAAGAAATTCTGTTTCTTCTTCGGTTGGGGGGTCTCCTGCTTCTGGACAACAGTCGGCTTGGGGGCGGGGTCTTTTCTTACAGGACGCTCCCTCCTTACAGGAGGCTGGCTCTTTTTGGCCCCAGGGGATCCTTCCGGGATCTGGCCACCTTCACTCTTGTACTGCTGCTTGTAGTAGGACAATCGCTCCTCAAGCGAAAGATTCTGGATCTCTGCGTAGCTCTTGGAACCTGAACGATGACGTCTTTGAGGCTCCTGTGCCCTCTCCCGTCTTTCAGGTCTTGGGCTTCTGGGCTTGTTGTCTCGCTCGTCTTTTGCACGCTTTGGACGGCCAGAGGATTGTGGCTTCCCTCTTCTAGGGGGTCTGGACCCACCACGGGAAGGTTTTGCCCCACTTCCAGGTCCGCGACCCGGACGCCCACCATACTCGTCATCCCTTACCAAGTCCCTGAAGGAGTATGAGGCACTCTTGTCCTCGACAGGCTCAAGGTCGCCCTCTTCAGGCCAGATTACCGGGATTTTCATCTGTATGAAGTTCTCTACTGCTTCCAAATTGAATACATACTCTTCATCTGCGAAAGTAATGGATTTTCCACTCTTGCCGGCACGGGCTGTACGGCCGATACGGTGGACGTAGTTCTCAAAATCATCAGGGATGTCGTAGTTGACTACCAGTTCCAAGTCATCAATCTGCAACCCGCGGGCTGCAACATCAGTTGCCACAAGAAATCTAATCTTGCCTTCC
>JAIMZO010000044.1 GCA_020054965.1 Spirochaeta sp.
TCAAGCACGTTGACTTTTATGAGGTTACTCGTGGTCAAGCCCTTCGTACCTTGGTTGCTGTTGTTCTCAAGGGAAGCCCCATTGGGACCCGTGAAGGTGGTGTCCTTGACCAGGTTCTCCATGAAATTGAGATTGAGTGCCTGCCAAAGGATCTTCCCGATTCAATTGAGGCTGATGTAAGCCACTTGGAGATCAACCAGGCACTGCACTTGAGCGACATAAAATTCCCAGAAACCATCAAGGTTCTTGAAGACATGTCGAGGACTGTTGCTTCCGTCAAGGGAGTAAAGGCTGAGGTTGTAGAAACTGCTGCGGAAGAAGAAGCAGCAGCAAGTGTTTCCGAGGAAGAGTAGGGGTAACAATGCAGTTGATTCTTGGTCTGGGTAATCCTGGTTCCAAGTATGCAAACTCCCGCCACAATGTCGGATTCGATGCAGTGGAAGCTTGTGCAGCGTTTTTTCAGGTTCGCTTGAGAAAACGCTGTTTTCGTCTTTATAGACAAGCAATGGTGGGGAGTTCTGTATCCTTGGTTGAACCACTGACCTATATGAATAGGAGTGGGGAAGTCATGCGTTACTTCCCTGATGTGAAAGCAGAAGAAATTGTGGTAGTCTGTGATCAGATGGACCTTCCTCCTGGATTGATCAGGATCCGAAGGGGTGGGAGCAGTGCTGGTCATAACGGCCTCAAGAGTCTTATCAGCTCGCTGGGCAGCAGCAACTTCACCCGTATCTATATCGGAATCGGCAGACCGGAAGAAGGGGTGTCGGTGGTGGACCATGTCCTCTCTCGTGATTCATCCCTTGCCTTACAGGAAGGAATCATGCTTGCTTCCTCAGCACTGCAGGATCTTATCAATGGAAAGTCAACGGAGGAGGTAATGCTTGCCTACAACAGACGCAATCGTTCCTAAGACAATCAGGGATTTTCTTTCCTCTCACCACATCCCAGGGGATATGCGCATTGCTGTCGCCTTTTCTGGTGGTAGTGATTCCCTTGCGTTGCTGATCGGGCTCTCGGCTTTGTTGCCAAAAGATCAGGTTTCTGTCTTGTATGTCAATCATCGATTACGTTCAGAGCGAGAGCTGTCCCAGGAGTTGCAGCTTTGTCTTGCGAATTGCCAACGGTTGGGATATGGTCTTGAGGTTCTTGATTTGGGTAAGGGAAGTGTTGAGGCGAGAGCAAGAAGCGATGGTGAAGGTATAGAAGCCGCTGCACGAACACTGCGATATGAGGCCTTGTACGCTGCATGCCGTAACCATGGTTGTACCTATCTTGCTACTGCACATAATGCTGATGACCAGATGGAGACCTTGTTGATGCGTTTGTTTCAGGCCTCCTCGATCTCTTCTCTCAAGGGAGCAGCATCGTTTGCACAGTCTCCTGATAAACCCACATTGATCAGGCCTTTACTTACGCTTTCCCACCGAACCCTCAGCTCATATGTAGAGGCTGAAGGGTTTCAGTGGGCAGAGGATTCGACCAATGACGAGGATGCCTATCTGCGAAACAGGATTCGCCATATGCTCAAGCCACAGATTCTTGCACTCTTTCCAAATGCCTACAATGCAGTCTCAATCATGTCCAGGCGCTTTTCCGATATCGCTGGGGTGTTGCAGATGGTGGAAGAGGAGGAACTTTCCCATGTGGAGATACTCAAGGGGGAAGTGCGGTTTTCTCTTGCTTGGTACCAAGGGTTAGCGCAAGAGATGCGGGAGCAATTGTTGTTTCGCCTGTACGCAGAGGTTTTTGCTTCTGGGACACAGCGCATTCGTCAGGCTATGATAGCACGGTTGCAGGATCACCTTGATGCCAGTACCGTCTCCAGCCGTTTACTCATTGAAGCTGGAAGAAGCAGGGTAATGGTCTCTGATGGTAAGGTGCTATGGAGTCAGGTCACTCAACATCCCCACTTTCTGATTCCCTTGTTGCATCCAGGGGATGAACAGGAAATTCCCCTGCCGGGAGGCATTGTGTTTTGTATTGATACGATACAAGGTGAAGCAGATACACAATTGCTAATGATTGATGCAGATGCTTTGGATCATGCAGTTATTCGATCAGCAGAAGATGGGGATTGGATCGAGCTGGAAGCTGGTAGGGTTTCTGTAGCTAAATTGCTCTCCTCGTATCGTATTCCCAAGGACGAACATCCAACGGTTCCTCTCTTGTGTGACCGTAGTGGTGTTGTAGCGGTTTTTGCACGTATGTATGGGGGTAGGGACCGGTTGGCACGCCGTTTCAAGGCTCCCCTTGCCCGAAGATTGACAAATATATATAGTAGTAGAATAAAGGAACAATGACAGTGAAATTGAGAAAAGACAGCCAAGAGAACGGACCTGACAAACAGTCTGACAACCAGGACCCCAACCAGTATTGGCAAGGTCCTCCAAAGAATGACAAAAAGCCACCTTTCATGGCCCCGAATAATCCGAAAAATCGTTTTGCACTGATAGTGTTTACCACCTTGGCAATCTTGTTTGCCTATATGTTTTTTGATAGTGCTGCAGGTGCTGAGCAGTCGGTACCGTACACCACTTTCCTCTCTTATGTTGATTCTGGCCAGGTAACGCAGGTCGAGATAAAGGAACAATCCCTGATTCGGTTTGCTTTGAAAAACGGTCTTACGGCGCAGACCAGAATACCGTACTTCGATGAGACCTTGCTAGAATCTCTGAAGCAGCAGGGTGTCTCGGTAACAGGTTCTGTACAGGAGATTTCTTTCCTGCAAGTAATATTGCAGTTGCTCCCATGGATCATTTTCATTGGGTTTACCATCATGTTGTATCGCCAGTCCAGTGGGCTGAACGGGAAGATGATGTCAACGCTTGGAAAGAACAAGGCAAAAGAGTATATGGAGACTGACACCAAGACCACATTCAAGGATGTGGCTGGTCAGATAGAAGCGAAGTATGAATTGGAGGAGGTGGTCTCCTTTCTCAAGTATCCTGACCACTTCACCAAGGTTGGAGCAAAGATTCCCCGTGGTGTCCTGCTGGTGGGTCCTCCAGGAACCGGTAAAACATTGTTAGCAAAAGCAGTTGCCGGAGAGAGTGGGGTTTCCTTCTTTCATACCAGTGGATCTGACTTTGTTGAGATGTTTGTAGGTATGGGTGCTGCCCGTGTACGTGACTTGTTTGAACAAGCCCGAAAGCATTCTCCCTGTATTCTGTTCATTGATGAACTTGATGCTGTTGGCCGTACTCGTGGAGGTGGTCTTGGTGGGGGGAATGATGAGCGAGAACAGACATTGAACCAGATTCTTGTGGAGATGGATGGATTTAGTACCACCACAGGAGTTATCGTGATGGCAGCCACCAACCGCCCCGATGTATTGGATCCTGCCTTGCTTCGTCCTGGCCGTTTTGACCGTCAGGTGGTAGTCGATCTACCAGACATTAAGGAACGAGAGGAGATACTTAGGATTCACTGTAGGAAAATCAAACTGGAAAAGGATGTTGATCTTAAGCGTCTTGCCCGTGGTTCAGCTGGTACCAGTGGAGCCGATCTGGCAAACCTGATCAATGAGGCCGCCCTGTTTGCTGCCCGGAAGAACAAGAGTACAGTTGGAATGAGCGAGATGGAAGAGGCACGGGACAAGATTCTTCTCGGTGTTGCAAGAAAGAGTCGTGCAATGACAGATGAGGAGAAGAGAGCAACCGCCTATCATGAAGCTGGGCATGCCTTGCTTCACTACTACCTTGAGCATCTCGATCCGTTGCACAAGGTAACCATCATTCCTCATGGACGTGCACTTGGCCTGACGGTCAGCCTTCCCGAGCGAGATCCATACACCAAGACCCAATCAATGCTGAATGACTGGATAAAGGTTTGCATGGGTGGTTATGTTGCAGAGGAGCTGGTGTATGGGGAAACCACAACTGGTACCAGCAACGACATCAAGCAAGCAACCGACCTTGCCCGCAGGATGGTAACAGAGTGGGGTATGAGTGGATTGGGATTCGTCAACCTTGCCGATGAGTCTGAACCGTTGTTCTTGGGGCGGGAGATCACACAGCACAAGGATTACAGTGAGGAGACCGCAAAAAGAATTGATGCTGAGATCCACAAGATCCTTGACAAGGCAATGGAAGAGACGCGTAAGATTCTCTCTATCCATCGTGACCAATTGGATACCCTTACTGCTGAACTGATTGAGAAGGAGACCTTGGATGATGCACAGATCAGAATCCTCCTGGGTTTCGAAGCTCTCAACGATTTCCAGGGAGAATCACCTGAGCATGAGGAGACTGTTGATGCATCTCCACAAAAAGAGCCCCCTGGTACACAAGAAGAAGCTACAAAAGAATAAGGGATAGTATGCCAGCTGATATTACACTGACACGAAATTTTTGCATCATTGCGCACATAGACCACGGCAAGTCTACTCTTGCCGACCGTTTCATCGAAAAAGCAAAGCTCTATGTTTCTCGTGGCCCTGCGCAGGATCAGATGCTCGACAATATGGATATTGAAAGGGAGCGCGGAATCACCATCAAGAGCCAAGCGGTAACCATTCCCTACACGGCAGCCGATGGTAAAACGTATGAGCTGAATCTTGTCGATACTCCGGGTCATGTTGACTTCTCCTATGAGGTAAGTCGTGCGATCAGCTCATGTGAGGGTGCTTTGCTGATTGTTGACGCATCCCAAGGTGTCGAGGCGCAGACCTTGGCTAACTTGTATATGGCCATGGAACACAACCTTACCATCATACCGGTCATCAACAAGATTGATTTGCCTTCAGCTGATATTGATGCTTGCTTGCACCAGATTGATCATGACTTGGGTTTGGAATCAGAAGAGACTGTCTTGGTGAGTGCAAAAACCGGCGTGGGAGTGGATGAGCTTTTTGAGGCTATTGTCAACCAGATTCCGCCTCCAGAAGGAAAAGACTCCCTCCCTCTCCAGGCCCTGATCTTTGACTCCCACTATGATGCATATCGTGGAGTCATCGTACACTGTCGTGTTTTTGATGGGATCCTGGAGGCTGGTTCAGAAGTTCGCTTTATGCATACCGATACTCCCTATAAGGTTGAGGAGGTCGGTTTTTTCCAACTTGGCCTGGTCAAAACAGATGCGCTGCATGCAGGGGATGTCGGCTATGTCATCACCGGTGTTAAGACTATCAGCGATGTTAGGGTTGGAGATACCATCACCACGGTCAAGAATGCTGCAAAGAAACCTCTTCCTGGATTCAAGGATGTGAAACCAGTAGTTTTCAGTTCAATTTACCCGGTTGATACCAATGACTATGAGGAGTTGGTGAATGCCATTGAAAGACTCAAACTCAACGATGCTTCCTTGATCTATGAGAAGGACAGTTCAGCTGCACTTGGGTTTGGATTCCGTTGTGGGTTCTTGGGAATGTTGCATCTTGAAGTCATCCAGGAACGTATCGAGCGTGAATTTGGACTGTCAATCGTATTTACCAGCCCTTCGGTTAAGTACATCGTCCATATGAAGAACGGTGATGTTATCAATATTGACAATCCTCTTGAGTATCCAGACCCGATGCGGGTTGATTACTCTGAGGAGCCCTTCATCCAAGCCAATATCATTACACCCAGCCAGTTCGTAGGACCGCTGATTACGCTCTGCATGGAGAAACGTGGGGTCCAGGTGGGAATGAATTACCTTGATGAGAAACGCGTTGAGTTGATGTATGAGATGCCATTGAGTGAGGTACTCTTTGATTTCTATGACCGCATGAAATCTGTGAGTCGTGGATACGCTTCATTCGACTACCAATTGATTGGGTATAAACGAACCGATCTGGTGAGACTGGATATACTGGTAAATGGAGAGCCGGTTGATGCGCTGAGCCAACTTGTTTTTAGGGGAAACAGCCAGCTGCGGGGGAAGCAGGTTTGTGAGCGGTTGAAGGGAGAGATTCCCCGTCAGCAGTACAAGATTGCCATCCAGGCAGCTATTGGTGGGACGATTGTCAGCAGAGAGACCATTACCGCCTTCCGGAAGGATGTTACAGCCAAATGTTATGGTGGTGATATCAGCAGGAAACGCAAGTTGCTCGAGAAACAGAAAGAGGGTAAGAAACGCATGAAAATGGTGGGCAATGTCGAGATACCCCAGAGTGCATTCCTCGCTGTTCTCAAGAGTGATGACAGTTCCAAGTAATGTATTCAGCCAATTCTTTGTTGTTCTCGATGGTGGCTGGGGTGTATACTCGTTGCAAGAAAGGATTACTTCAAGGGAGTGTAGTATGTTGACCAAACAAGTCGTCGCCCAAACCAATGACGGGCAACCCATTTATCTGATAACGCTTTCCAATGGACCATACTCCGCTGAAATTCTCAGTTTGGGGGCGAATCTCAAGACATTGAAGACCCCGGATCGGAATCAGAAGGTTAGGGATATTGTATTGGGTTTTGAGAATCCATTGGATAACTTGACATCGACTACTTACTTTGGGCAAGTTATTGGACGATTTGCCAATCGTATAGCAAAAGGTACATTCTCCTTGGATGGTAAACAGTACACGCTTGAAACAAATGAAGGAGAGAACACCCTCCATAGTGGGAAGAGTAATTGGGGGTGGCGGAATTGGCACGTCGAGACCTTTGAATGGGATGGGAATCCAGGTGTTGTGCTGAGTTTGTTCAGTCCCGATGGGGAGGGTGGATTCCCTGGTAATGTGAATTGTACCGTCTCTTATGTGCTTACCAAAAATGGGGAGTTGCGTATTGAGTATGAAGCAACAGCTACCCAACCTACGCCAATCAATCTGACCAATCACAGCTATTTCAATTTGCGGGGTGCCGGCAGCGGGGAAATTACCGCTCATGAGGTGAAGCTTGCTTGTGATCGATATCTCGAGATAAATGATCAACTGGTTCCCACTGGAAACATTCTTCCCGTGAAAGGTACGGCTTTTGATTTTACCAAGGGAAAGCCATTGGGACATGATATTGAAGAAGCAGGTGGGTATGATCATTGCTTCATTCTTGAACAGACACCGACTACCAAGCCGGTGGAATTTGCATGGATTCATGAACCTGTTTCAGGCAGAACCATGAAAATCAAGACGACCATGCCAGCTGTCCAGATGTATAGTGGAAACTTTCTCGAAGGAAAGGATATCGGTAAAGGTGGTGTTGCTTATCCTAAGCATGGTGGTGTCTGTTTTGAAACACAGTACTATCCGGATAGCCCAAACCATGAATCGTTTCCTTCTTGCATTTTCAGCAAAGAGAGGCCTTACAAACATACGACAGTCTTCTCCTTCGGTGTAAAATAGGTGGGATGATATAGAGACACCTACTTGCAATCCTAGGTGCAGCTATCGTAGAAAAGTGAAATATGGCTGAAGGAGCCCCGAATGAAAGAAGTGAAAATTATTGGGATTACCGGTGGGTCTGGTTCAGGAAAATCCACGATTGTGAAGAAGATCAGTGAAGTTTGCACCGATTTCGTGTTTATTCCCCAGGATAATTACTATCGCTCTGCCACTTTCATCAGCAATGCCAATATTACCGCCTTCAACTTTGATCATCCTGATGCTTTTGACATGGAATTGCTTCATGAGCATCTGAAGACGCTCAAGGAGGGCAAGGCCATAGAGATGCCCCAGTATGATTTTGTCCATCACCGGAGAAAGGAAGAGACGGTATCGGTTGCACCGAGGAGTCTGGTGATTCTTGAAGGGCTGATGATTCTGTATGATAGCAATATTCGGGATTTGTTGGATTTGAAACTGTATGTAGACACCCCGGATGATATACGCTTCATTAGACGGTTGAAACGTGATATTGCAGAGCGAGGGAGAACCATCGCAAGTGTATGTACACAGTACCTTGAGGTTGTGCGACCGGGCCATTTCAATTTCATCGAACCAACCAAGGCTTTCGCTGACTTGATCATTCCTGAGGGTGGGTACAATGAGAATGCTCTATCTGTGCTTATTCCCTTTGTAAAGGAACTTGCTGGTTGATCAGCGTTTACGGAAGAGGGTAAAACCATCCTTTATTGCTTTCCAAGACCAAGTGTCTGGAACTGGATCATCCCCTCCATAAAACCAGCGACTGCATCGGATGATTCTGGCAAATCCTATAATAAAGCCTTTAAAAATACCATGCTTTGTCACGGAATCTACCATATACGTGGAACAGGTAGGGTGGTAGAGACAGCTTCCACCGCCAAAAAAAGGTGATAAAATTCCTTTGTAAAGGTACACTGGGATGAGGAATATCTGTCGTAGTAGCCAAAGGATTTTTTTCATGAGAACATTCTATTGAGCGATTGTAAAAGATGCAACAACTGGATACACTGTAGGGGAAGACATTTGACTTGTAACGTGATAATCATTATGATAATGATAAAAATTTAGAAATTGAGCATTTGTATGGAGGAATAGGTATATGGCAGGAAACGTATCCAAGAACGCACGCCGTGAAGGTGCAAAAACAATGACCAGTCGCTGGGGTGGCACAATCAAGATGAAAGCAGTTTTCGAGAATGGAAAACTTCGTCATGTGGCATATTGCGAGAAATCAGGCAATACTGCTCGCAAGCCCAAAGATTTGATGTAAGGAATTTGTATCAAGAAAAATAGCCGTCAGCCTGTGATTCAAAGCATCGCAGGCTCCTTTTTTTGATGAATCTTCCGGAAAATCACCATTTTTCCCGTATTTTTAATGTATCCGTTTCAAGTAGTGTGTGTTATAGTGTTGATGAGTACGTATACAACGACACATGAGAACGTCATGAGGAGGAAACACGTGAAACGTCTTTCAAGAACAATTATGGCAGCAATGCTGGTAGCTTTGTTGGCTTTTTCCCTTGTTGGCTGTAAGAGCACTGCAAAGGTAGAAGCAATCCCCCCAGCTCCTGTTGAACCCGCTCCTGAGCCGGTAGCCCCAGTTGAACCCGCTCCTGAGCTCGTAGAGGTGCCAGAGCCAATGCCAGAGCCTGCTCCACCCGCGCCGGAACCGGTGGCTGAGGAACCCAAGGAATTGGTCTTGCCCTATGGTGTGCAGGAGATTGTAAAGAATGATGACGGAGCGAAGGTCTTCGATCTGTTTATTGTACAT
>JAIMZO010000045.1 GCA_020054965.1 Spirochaeta sp.
TGGGGTATCGCAGGGCGTTCTAAGGGCTGTACATTATTGATGGAAATCTCTATGATAATGTAATTGTAGCAAAGTGACCTTTTACAATCAAGGAGTTACGAGGTGAGCATTCCACTCAACAGTCTTATTGACTATGAAGATAATATCTACCAGATTACCTGTGTAGCCATCAAAGAAGCCAATATCTTGAGCAACCCAGGATGTGGTGGCGAAGAAATTGAGAAAAACAATGGTAAGATTGTCAGCGAAGTACTCACAAGAGCGCTCAAAGGTGAAATCCATTTCGAAGAGTCTGGCGAGTAACAAAGCTTTCAGCCGCATTATTTTTCTCTTCGGTCCTACGGGGGTCGGAAAAACAGAACTTCTGCTGGATCTTGATCCGCAGAGGTTTTCTGTTATCAACGCAGACTCCATCCAAGTTTACCGGCATCTGGACATAGGTTCGGCAAAGGCTTCCAAGGAAGTACAGAATGCGATAGCTCACCATCTCATTGATGTGCAGGACCCATGGGAACAGTTCAGTGTAGGGGATTTCATCACCTATGCAGATGAGGCATGTGAGAAGATATACCGGGAAGGGAAAATCCCCGTCATAAGTGGTGGAACCGCCTATTACTTCAAACATTTCCTTTACGGTCTCAGTGAGGCCCCTCCCAGTGATGAGTCCATACGGGCCAGGATCTTTGCGCAGATTAAAGCGAAGGGAAATGAGTGGGCTTATACACGTCTTGGTGAGGTGGACCCCATCTCTGCTGAACGTATTCATCCCAGTGACATGTACCGGGTGAGCAGGGCTCTGGAAGTCTATGAGGCATGCGGTAAACCCCTGAGCAGCTTTTCTCTCCCCACTGTTCCCAGAAATGGTATGCAGCCTCTGGTTATTGGCTTGGTGCGTGATAGTGCTCTGCTCCGCAGTAGGCTTAGCCTGAGGATCAAGATGATGTTCGACAATGGCCTCGAGGATGAGATTCGTTCTCTTATAAGGATGGGAGCCGAAAGTTCCTGGCCTGGATTGCAAGGTGTCGGCTACAAGGAGTTCTTTGAGGCAATGGAACATGGCGAGTGGTCCCGTTCCATCATAGCCGACCAGATAGAGAGAAACAGCCGTTCCTATGCGAAACGGCAGATGACCTTTTTTAAAAGCTTTTCAGAAGTAATGTGGATGGATCCTGCTGATAAGGAATCAATACTTACTGCGATTGAACAGTATTGCTGTTCTTGATGTAGGTTTCCACCATCAGCTTTTCCAGCGGTTGGACAGAGGCCTTACCGATATCGGTGATTTCATACCATCCTCTTTCTCCCATTTCAACAGAAAATTCCTGATTCAGTTCATAGGTGTAAACCGGAGTAGCCGTAGTATTTTGCTCAGGCTCCTCATCACTGTAGGCGTAGGGAGTCCACATGATCCCCTTTGCCAGATATCTGTTCTGTCCTATCTGTTCGATTGAGACATCGGTGATGCCATAGATGAAGGTTCCCGCCAGGATGGGAGGTTTTCCCTCAGCTATCCAATCATTGGGATCAATCTGTGTATTGATACCCTCATAGGCTTGCCTGGTCTGCCGGGTAACATAGAGGTTGGTGACTTCCATAGATGCTGGGTTCTTTACCCCTTTTGCCAGGGAAGCTTCCATCTTCTCCAGGTTCAGTTCATTCATGCTGTCGTAATACGCCTCGATGATCTGCGTTGGTTCCATACCGGCAGTGTAGGGTGGCTTGCGTGATTCCTGTATTCTTGTGGTGGTGAACCAGCTCACTGAGATGATGATTGCTGCAATGGTGATGACCAACCAGCCTTCCTTTCTCCAGAAAACCCGTCGTCTTGCTCGTTTGTGTTGACCTTCCAGGAATGAAGCACAAGCAACTACTGCATTGAGCGACTCCCTGTTTTGTACCGAGTCAGTAGCTTCCAGTGTCCATTGCAAGGATTCTGTTTGGGAAAGGAACCATGACAGTGCCTTCTGGGGCTCCTTGTTCATGACAGCATCCCTCTGCTTCGTAAGGCTCAAGGAGAGCGTTCGGTCGATGAACTGTATGGTTGATTGAGGCAGTGCGACTCCGGTCAGGGATAAGGGGAGTGCCCTGAAATTGTCTTCCCTGGTGTCTTTGTCATAGAATGGAGGAAAACCCAAGGCTGCATAATAGAGAAGGCTGGTCATTTGGTCGCACAGTGTGAAAGGCTGATGTAGCCCATGATGTACCCATGAGGAGCTGTGGAAGTAACGGGTCTCCTCATCGCTGCAGGCAGCAAAGAGGTCTGCCAAATCCTGGGGAAGGACCAATAATCTACCATCTTCCATTCCCCACACTCTCCAAAGCGGAAGAATGCCGCTTGAGAGATCCAGGAAGGAGTAAGGCAGTGATTCCAGTGCACGCGCAAGATCCCTGACCAAGGTCAGAGCCTGGGATCGTTTGCTGGTGGCAATGTCTGAAAAAGGAAACAAGGGGAGTGGATCAAAGTAGAGACAGCGCTCTCCTTTGATTACGCTCAACCCCTTCCAATACCATTTGGTGAGAGTCCCATTCTCATAGATATAGCCACAGGCTTTTTCTCCTTGCATCAGATAGGAGGGAAGGTCCATCGATTGAGGGCCTATCACGATGCACTGCATCATCTGTCCATCAATTTCACAGGGGAAGGTCCGACTCATCTTATGCATTCGTATCTCCTTGGTATGCACTGATGTGCCAAACATGTTTTTCCTTCATATCATTATGTTCCTTGATCTCTGGTTGTTCACCTTGCTTGTCAAAGTATCCACCCACCGTCCAGTTCCCAGAGAGAACGGTCAGTTTGCGCAATGCTTCCAAGCTCGAGCTATTGCAGCTGCTTATTCTCTCTTCTCTCCTGTTTTCCAACAGGCCTGCCCCTGTTTGCAGACGAGAAACAAACGTCCTTGCATCATCCTCCGCTTGCGGGGATGGCAGGAGTGCATTTGCATTGGCCGAAACGATGAACAGCACGTCCTTCTCTTGCCTTACCACAGACTCAAGAAGTGTATGATAGGTTTGAATTTGTTCACGGGTACACGAAGAGGCAAGAATGGGGAGAACCGGGACATTCCCAAAGTAGCTGTGAATCATGGGAAGTGTCAGTTCAAGAGCAGGTTCCTCTTCCAGGTAGCTGTCTTGCTGGACAAAGAAGGGAGCATGCAAGATGGTGAGTTCCTTGATCAAGGTGGTTGCAAAGCGATGTTCCACACCGGCTATGGATATGCCTTCCATACTGCTGGTGAACAGGAAAGATGGAGCATCTGCTTCCAGCACTTCCTGATGCAGGGGACCAAGAAAGACGATCAAGGAGGGCTGCAGGTGACCTGCCACTGAAAAGCTCCTATGCAAAGCCTCCAGTGAAAACTGGTAGGCTGCATGAGGTACAAGAATTGCAGAGGGAAGAGAGCGCAGATACACGTCCGCTTCTCTCTTTGCCGTTGCAAGGGAGAGTGTCTCCTGTTCCTCAGGATAGAAGATTGTATGGTGATGACTGTCAAGCATGCTCATGTCCTAAAAGTAATCGTGAAAGCCTCCCTTCGTCCAGTGTAACTGTCAAGTTTTTCTCCTGGGTGGGGAGAACCAACCCGGTTTTCCCTCCCTTTGCCCTTCTCAGGTGCTTTACCTGTGTATAGTACAGATCTGCACGACCCTGGTTTTTAGCCTTGCTGAAAACCAGGGCGAGGTTTGCTGCATCAAGCAGGACCTCCAGAGGCACACTCTTTCCCCTGATGTACTTGATGAATACATACCCTCCAGGGACATCGCGGGTGTGCATCCAATAGTCATTTCCCTTCACATAGTGGCGGAGCAATTCGTCGTTTTCCTTGGCATTGCGGCCAACAAGCAGGGTGAACGAACCACTTTGGATGGTGAGGCCCGGACTCTGCTTTTTTTGTATCGCACTCCCAGGGTTCTCTTCAAGTTCCTTCGTAAGGCTTTTGATTGCCTGTAGTGGGTCACGGTTGGGATCAAGGAGCGCCAGGTAGTGTGCTTCTCTCTGGGAAATGAGTGCCTTGGTTTTCTCAACCTCCCCCATGGCGTTCTCGTGGGTTTTCTTTGCTTTCTGGTATTTCTCATAGTAGAGATGGATATTCTCGCGTGCCAGGGTCTTGTCATCCAGGGGAATGGTTAGCAGTTCTCCCGTCTCCCAGTCTTCCAGGGTTATTTCATCCATGGTACCTATAAGTAGGTGTTGGTTTGCACTGAGAAGATCCGCAAACTTCTTGAAACGCATGAAATCCTGGGTGTTTACACAGGTGCATATGAGACTGTCGAGTGTGGTATTCAGGCTCTTGAGCTCCCGTTCCATCTTGCGCCCAACGCGTTCAGCCAGTTCTTTACGGGTAAGTGTATTGCTCTTTTCCCCATAGGCTTCCTCGATCTGCTCATTGAAGGAATCGCCGGTTCTTTCCCTGACAGGGAACGCTTTTCCCTCTTCCCCTTTCGGTTCAGGAAGAACGAATGGTTGTCCACTCTGCTCTTCTCTTCCAGGGCGCCTATAAAGCAGGTCAAGAAGGATATCGTGCTCATCGGTGACCAGCATGTTTGCCCCTGGGCCGCTGTAGAAGCGAAGGTAGAGATTCAGTATCGTACCATGGTTGTTCATGCGCAGGCGTACAACCCGGTCAAAGGGCTGTTGATAGACAGATTCAACCTTGGCACCCTCCAGGTTAGCACGACAAAACTGGATAAATCGCTGGAGCTTTGCTGTCTTTCCCATCTGGTTTGCACTAATGGGTCTCTTAAGTTCATGGAGTCGGCTGAAAGGGGTTCCTACCTCGGTGTATAGTGTCCACCTTCCTGCCTCAGGGTGGTAGAAGTGCCAGCTGAGAGAGTGGAAGTCATGCTGGGTAGTGCGTTGCAAGGAACTACCCTCCAAGGGCAGTTCCTCCAGGATAAGCGCTATCTCACGCCAGTTGAGACTCATGGGAGCTCCTGACCTGCTCATAGGCAGATGCTATACCTCCGGCAAGGTAGAATGATCCACAGGTAAGGATGGCCCCTTCCTTTGCCGTACGTGAAAAGGCTTCTTTCAATGCTGAGAGATTGTCCTCGATCAAAAGAATTTCGTACTGTTTTTCTCGCTTGGCGGCAAGCGCCAAGAGAAACTCATGCAGGTGATTGATGTCACTCTTCTTGAAAGTGCCTGGCCTGCTGATGATGATTCTCTGGAAATAGTCGAGCAGGAGTGAGAGCATGTGGGCATGATCCTTGTCTTCCAGTGCCCCAAAAATGACCGTATTCTCCTTGCTTGGATGCAGGCTGGAGAAGGAGGAGAGCAAGGCCTGCAGGGAGCGGGTGGTGTGTGCACCATCCACATAGAGGCAGGGATCTTTTGAGAGCTGCTGGAACCTCCCTGGTATCTGGTTTGACTCTATGGCAGGGAGCATCGCCTGGTCAAAAAGATTGAGTGTTTTCAGGACAAGCATGGCAAGCGCACTATTCTGTGCTTGGACCAACCCTCGCATGGAAAGACAGAGATGCTCCTCCTCCCCATTCCTCCACCGGTAGTGGACCTGTTCGCCTTCACTGGTGGTGCTGCTTGTCAGGGAATCCATATACTCCTTGAGCAGGTAGGGAGTACTGTGTTGGCCTTCTGCTTCAGAGAGGAAGACATCCAATGCCTCACCTTCTTCAAGGCCAATGAATACAGGTACTCCTTTCTTGATGATCTTGCTCTTCTCTATGGCAATTTCCCTGATGGTGGAACCGAGAATCTTGGTATGTTCCAGCTCGATGGGGCAGAGAACACTTGCCTCAGGGATGATGGTATTGGTTGCATCCAGACGGCCGCCAAGGCCGGTCTCAATAATCGCCCAGCTGCAGCCACTGTTCCTGAAGAGCAGATAGGCATATGCGGTGAAGAGTTCAAAGGTGGTAGGATTGGTTTCCCCCCATTCATCGCGGAAGGTGAATCCTTCAATGCTGTCTGCCAACTCCTGGCCCGTTGAAACGAGAAAGGAATCGTCAAAGAAGGTACCACTTAAGGTGAAACGCTCCCGGTAATCAACCAAGTGGGGGGAGAGGTATAGGCCTGTCTTGTATCCCATGGCGGTCAGGGCACTTGCCAGATAGCTTGCGGTTGAACCCTTTCCTTTTGACCCTGCAAGATGAATTTTCTTGAAAGCCAGTTCAGGATTGCCCAAGTGGGCCAACAGGACGTGCATCCTGTCAAGTCGATAGGTACGAGTGGTGTAGTGGGACGTCTGCTTCTCGAGGTTGGTGAACTGCTCGGTGAAGCGGATTACATCTTCAAAGCTGGAAATTTGCATGCTGGAAACTACCTCGCCTGTCACTGTAGACGGTAAGGGCCTTCTTGGTCAACGCAGTGAAAACCGGTAAAAATTCTCAGATGTGTTGATTGTAACCCCAAAGGTTTCTTCGAGTATCCCACAGGCAACTGCGTCTTGGGGCTTCCCATCAAATACTACCGTTTTTTGGTCGATAAGGAGGATCCTGCTTGCAATCCCCAAGGCTTCTGAGAGGTCATGGAGGCTGGCCACCACGCAGTGACCCTCAGATGCCAGATCCTGCAGGAGCTGGTGGACCATATACATCTGTGAGATGTCCAGATGGGCATCCGGCTCATCAAAAAGGAGATAGTCTGCTTCCCTCGCCAGGGTCATCGCGAGAAAAGAGCGTTGCTGATATCCCCCGCTCAAGTGCTTGAGAGGGGTATCCAGTACATGCTGGAGCTGCATTCTCTTGGTTGCCTGCTCGATGGCTTGATGGTCTCTCTCTTCGAGTCTCCTTACAAATCCTTGATAGGGATACCTGCTGTGGGCAAGCAGGGTTCTTGTATCCATGTCTGGAATTTCATGACGTTGCCCATGGTAGGCGATCAACCTGCCCAAATGCCTTGGTGCATAGTCGCTTAGAGGCTTCCCGTCCAGAAGCAAGGTTCCCTGTTTTTTCTCCAGCAGACCGGAGAGCATCTTCAGAAGCGTGGATTTACCACTCCCATTCAACCCCAGTACTGCTGTCAGCTCCCCTTTACTGAGTGAGAACGTAACATCCTCAAGAACCGTTTTCCCTGGATAGCCTCCACAAAGATGTTGGGCTTCAAGCATAGCTTTCTCCTCGTCTGTATTTGATCAATACAACCAGGAAGCTTGGTCCGCCAAGAGCAGAGAGTACAATGCCTACCGGAAGCTCATAGGGTGCGAATATCAATCGGGCAGTGGTATCGGCGAATAGGGCGATGCACCCACCAAGCAAGGCGGTGAAGGGAAGATGGAGTGCATCGTGGGTTGGTATCATTCTTCTGGCTATGTGGGGTACCAACAGCCCAAGGAATCCTACCAAACCGCAGAGGCTGATCGCGAGCGCACTGAGTACTGCGCTTAGAGACAAGAGCAAGAGACGAACCCGATTGACCCTGAGTCCGAGGGATGTTGCACACTCATCGCCAAGACTGAGCATTGTCAGCGGACGGCCCATCATGCAGGCAATGATCATGGCCATCACCAAGATAGGAGAGAGCAAGGAAAGCTGAGTGGAAGTGATATGGGCAAAAGAACCAACAAGAAAGTCAACTTTCACAGCCACAAGGTCTGGAAAGATGGTCAGCAAGGCATCACTGATAGCACCAAGTACTGTAGATAAGGCAATACCGCTGAGTATGAGGGTGAGCCGGCTGAATCGGTACAGGGTTGCGAGGGAAAACACGATTACACTGCCAACGAGTGCACCGACTGAAGAGAAAAGCGGCAAGAGCTGTGCAAGAGAAGGAAAGAGGAGCATGCCAAGCAGTACCGAAAGCGCAGCTGATGCGTTGATGCCCAAGAGGCTTGGCCCGGCCATGGGGTTGTTCAAGGTCTGTTGCAACAAGGAACCGGAGAGGGAGAGGGCACTGCCACACAGCAGCGCGGAAGCTATACGGACCATGCGAAGATGCATGATCATGGAAAGGCTTCCCCCGTTTGTACGACTGGAAGTCAGTCCTGCGAGCAACTCCCCAGGAGAGAGGGCGATAGCCCCCTTGCAAAGCGAATACCATGCACCGACTAAAGCGAGAGCGAACAATCCATTTAGTTTTCCCTTAGAAGAGTGAGGTAAGATATGCATAACTTTCATCCCATCTGTCGTTTGGTTTATAGCCGAACAATGTTTTTGGCAGTAGCTGTATATTGCCTGTCTTGATTGCCTGCACGTTGGAGAGAATCGGGTTGTCACTGATCAAGGTCTGTACCTGTGCTTCTGCTGCTGAAACATCTCCCATGGGGACTACCAGGATCAGTGTAGGGTCCTCTTTCAGGATTATCTCCCAGCTCAGTTGATCAAGAAGGGAAGGGTACTGGTCAGAGAGTGTCTCAATCCCCAGATCCCGGAGCATGGCCCCCACCAGGGAACGTTCATCAAGCGCTTTTACCTTGGTGCTGTGGGCCCTGAGCAAGAGGACTCGTTCTTCTTGAGGAGGGGAAAATGATGAGATGATTGATTGAGCGCGTGTAGCAGTCTCCTTGCCATGAGTCCAGTAGGCATGAACATTTCCCGTTATCTCGCTACACCAACGCAAGGCTTCCAGGTACTGTTCCAGTGTATCAAGGTCGAAGGACTTGCATGGTATCTGGAACGATTCCAGCTGACCCTTGATGCCTTGGTGGCTCCCAAGCAGTGGGGAAAACAAGACTAGATCCGGGTCGAGGGAGAGGATTTGTTCGATGCTGGGGTCCTTGACCGTACCCAGGTTGATGCAATCCTCACCGACCTCTATGGGGTGTTCCTGGAAGGCATCATCAGTTGTAGCTGTAACATCACCCCCTGAAAGGAGCCAGAGTTCAGCCAAGGAGGAGGAGAGTGCAACCACCGTCATTTCACGCCCAGCCTGGCTGGAGTGCGCCTTGGTGCCGCATGAGACAAGCAGTACCATGAGTAAAGGCACTATCCACTTACACGGTTTCATGCAGAACCCTCGCAATATTGTCCATCCCGAGGCGTTCCACCACGGATGCAAAACGCTCTCCTGGTCTTCCCTCTTCCTTGTAGAGGTTCAAT
>JAIMZO010000046.1 GCA_020054965.1 Spirochaeta sp.
ATCGAAATCCAGAGAAGATATATTGGGGTGTTTAATTGAGGGCGTTTACCCGTTTATGGGTAATTGACGTGTACATGATCGGCTACATGCTCGAAGTAGGCGTTTCGTTGCTCCTCAGTGTCAACAAGCCCTGGGGCAACCGGTACCAGCAAGAATACATTCTCACAACCAGCAGGGGCTGAAGAGGAGTCTGTCTTGCTGATGCAACTGAGGTAGAAACAGGGGTCTCGGGGCCAATCAGGATTCTTGAAAATTGCATCAAAATGTGCATCCCAGTCTTTTGCAAAGTAGAGATTGTGGTGTTCCAATCCTTTCAGCTCCCTGCCGATTCCCAAATAGGCAATGAACATCGAGGGGGCAACCATCCGCTTCTCCCAATATGAGTCAGAATACGTACGATGCTTGTCTTCAAGGAGGTTTGTATCACTGTGGTGATAATCGGCAGAGGAAACAACCACATCTGCCATGAATGTTCCTTTATTGGTTTCAACACCAACTGCCCGATTTCCTTCAGTCAGTACCTTCAGCACTTCTGCACCGGTAATCAGCTCAACCCCCTGATCCCTGCAGAGAGAGGCAAAACCTTCTGCGGCTCCAGCCATGCCTTTCTGAGGAAAGAATACACCAAGATTAAGATCAACATGCGTCATGATGGAGTAAATTGCAAGGGCCTGGGCGGGATCGGTACCCAGGAATACCATGGCATATTCCAGGATCTGCTTTGCCCGATGATCTTTTACGTAGTTTGAAACGAAGGAGTCAAGTTTTCCCAGCACTCCAAGCCGCAATCCCTCTGTCATCAATCTTCTATTGAAGAACTGCCCGATGTGTTTGTAATCACGATAGAGGAAATCCTCCATGGCTACATTATACTTATAGGTAGACTGCTCCATGTAGGCTTTCAGGGCTTTTCCACCACCCTTCTCAAATGACTCAAAGAGTTTCTGGTTCTCGTTAAAACGTGGGGTAAGCTTAGCAGTTTGCCCGCCTTCAAAGTACACCTTATAATAGGGGTCAAGGGGACTGAGATCGTAGTAGTCTTCCCGTTTTTTCCCAAAAAGGGAGAAGTAATGCCCGAACACTTCAGGCATGAGGTACCAGGACGGTCCCATGTCAAAGGTAAATCCGTCTTTTTCCCAATATCGGGCTCTTCCCCCAAGTTGGGCATTCTTCTCGACCAAGGTCACATCCCAGCCGTCACGGGCCAGGAGGGCCGCTGGGCTGAGGCCACCGAAGCCTCCGCCTATGACTACTGCTTTCTTGTTCTTGGAAAAATCCTATGTGGTTTGATAGAGAAAAGCAAGAAAAAATTATGATTTAATTATTAAAAAAGAATCAATCTTATTAAGCTATAGTTGAGTTGCTCTTTTTGTACCCTGCTTCTCACTTTTTTCGTAATCTTGTATGCTGGGCGCGAGGAGAATCCCATGATAATTGATCAGATCACCAACCTAGAACGTTACATTCCCAGCCTTCCAGCCCTTAAGACAGTTCACGAAATTCTGGAAAGCGGCAAGCTGCCAAGTATGGAGTATGGCAGTTATACTACTGACAATCCCAAGGTACGCTACAACTTGTTCACCTATACAACTGCAACACCTGAGAATTTGACGTTTGAGCTACATAAAAAGGAAGTGGATGTGCAGATTCTCCTTTCAGGATTTGAATCGATGGTAATTGCTGATACATCATCACTAAAGGAGACCATCGGGTATGATACCAGCAAGGATGCTTCGTTTGCAGAAGGCAAGCAATTACTCACCTACCATGCAACTCCCTCTACCTTTGCCCTGTTCTTCCCAGGGGAAGGACATGCATGCAACCTCATCGATGAGCATTCCACTACTGTGGTAAAGGTTGTCTTTAAGATTCTGGTATAACACATAATGACGATAATTCTGGACTGTTGGGTTTCCAACAGTCTATTTTTTTACCATTTTTTGCAATTTGTTGAAAATTCCATTTGACAGATATTGAAACTCATGTAACGATTAACCTGTAAGACAGCTTTACAAGTTTACAGATTTTACAAGACTTGGCATGTGCCAAGCAAGAAAGAAACATTGTTATACCGCACAGCGGTCCACAGGAGGAAACAATGAAAAAAAGTATTATCGCACTGTTGATGGTAGCCCTGGTACTTCCCATGGCTTTTGCTCAAGGAACATCCGAGGCAAAGCCCGTTGAATTGGTCTATACCATGACAGCGGTTCCCACTGATGCTCATGCTGGGGCAATGCGCGTCTTCAAGGAGACCGTTGAAGAAGTTTCCGGCGGCCAGATCAAGGTTCTTACCTATGACTCCGCTTCCCTCTTCAAGCAGGAACAGGAAGTCTCAGCTGTAAAGAGTGGTCAGGCAGATATGACTGCAACTGCAGCATCATGGCTCACTGATGGAAGCCCTTGGGTAAGTATGTTCACTGCTGGATATATCTTCAAGACCTATGACCACATGACCAGCGTACTCAATGGTCCTATCGGCCAGGAAGTATTTGACCGCATTGCAAAAGAGCAGGGAATTCGTCCTCTCGGTGCTCAGTACTTGGGAACCCGTCAGATCAACCTGGTAGAAGATCGCCCAATCAGGACCCCAGCTGATCTCAATGGTGTCAACTTGAGAATGCCGAACTCTGATTCCTGGATCTTCCTTGGTAAGGCAATTGGTGCCAATCCAACCCCGATCTCCTTCAGCGAATTGTATATGGCTCTCCAGACCAAGACCGTCGATGGCCAGGACAACCCGCTTCCAACCAACAAAAACGCTAAGTTCTATGAGGTTACCAAGTCAATCAGCATCACCAACCACTTGGTTGACTCCGTTTGGCCTGCAATCAACGAGGCAAAATGGCAGTCCTTGACCGAAGAGCAGAAAGGCTGGGTCATGGAAGGCATAAAGGCTGGTATTGAGTATTGTGATACTACCAACCTCAAGGCAGAGGCAGAATTGATTGAGTTCTTCAAGAGTGAAGGTCTCAGCATCTACTATGCTGATCTTGATGCTTTCGCTGAGCACGTACTGGCACAGTATCTTGACAGCCCCTATTCCGATACCTGGGATATGGAGATGTTCGAGAAAATCCAGGCTGCTGGAAACTAAGCACCACCTTACGACCCGGGGCATGGTGCTCCGGGTCTTTTCTGATGTTCAATGGAGGCCGACTACGTGAAAAAAATGGCGTTGTTTCTCAGGGATGTCATGGAAGTCTACATTCCCATCCTCTCGTTTATATTTTTATTCTTGGCTTTCATCCTGCAGGTCTTCTTTAGATACGTGGTTAACCACCCATTGACCTGGACACAGGATGTTATCGTCATTGGTTTTTGCTGGTCAGTGATCCTGGGTGCATGTTATACAATGCGCAGGAAGGGGCACGTCCAGTTCACCATGCTCTATGATGCATATAGCCCGAAAGTAGCAGCCTGGGCAAGGATGACCGGAAACCTCCTGATTATTCTCACATTTGCTGTCATGGTGATTCCTTCATTCAAGTATGCGTTTTTCCTTGGCTTCCAGAAGACTCCTGTGCTCAGGGTCTCTTACACATGGATATTCCTCCCTTTTACCTACTTCCTGCTCTCCATCATCGGTTACACAATCAAGCCGGTAATTGAGGACTGGAAAGTGATTACCGGAAAGCTTGAAGACAGTCTCGATCATCGCTTTGATCCTTTGCTTGGGGAGGTAAACAAATGAGTTTCCCTCTATTTGTAACCTTATTGGTTTTTATCCTGATCTTCTTCCTCCGTATGCCGATTGCCTTCGGTATGCTCGCTTCAGCAGCTTGTTATCTTTTGGTAAAGGGTGCTGACCTAAGCTTGGTGGTTAATCAGGTGATGAATACCTACTATACCAACTACGTCATTATCGCAGTCCCGCTCTTTATCTTCACCGCAAACGTCATGAACACCGGAAAGGTCACCGATATGATCTTCAAGTTCGCCGGTGGTATCACAGGACGGATGAGAGGTGCGCTGGGACACGTAAATATCCTTGCTTCCCTGATTTTCAGTGGCATGACCGGCTCTGCAATCGCTGATGCCGCAGGACTTGGAAAAATCGAGATCGAGGCCATGAAGGATGATGGATATGACCCGGAGTTCTCCTGCGCAATAACCGCAGCCTCCGCAACCATCGGTCCTATCTTTCCTCCATCCATCCCCTTGGTGATCTACGCAATGCTTTCCAGTACTTCAGTTGGAGCACTCTTCATGGGAGGCATGGTTCCAGCTGTCCTTCTCTCGCTTTTCTTGATGGTGTATGTCGCAATTGTTGCAAAAAAGCGTAATTATCCCAGAGGGGAAAGAGTTGTCTGGAAAACCTTCCTCACTTTCACTGTACGGGCTATTCCAGCACTTCTTACCCCGATCATCCTTTTGGTGGGTATCTACACCGGAATCACCACCCCCACTGAAGCTGGAGCAATTGCAGGGCTCTATGCCATGATCATCTCGATCTTCGCCTACAGAGCCATGGGATTCAAGGACTTGATGAATGTTATCCGTGACACGATCAAGGATGTCGGATCAACCAGTATTATGATCGGTGCGGCAGCTATCATCAGCTACATTGTCGCTCGTGAACAGCTCGCTGCAAATATCGGGAACTGGATCTTAGGCTTCACTACGAACAAATATACGTTCCTCTTTTTAGTGAACGTTGTCATCCTCATCCTGGGAATGTTCATGGATACCTCGACAATCCAGTTGGTGTTTGTACCGATCATGATCCCTGTCGCTTCGGCCTTGGGAATCGATATGATTCACTTTGGCCTGGTAGTGACGTTCAATATGATGGTAGGTCTCTCCACCCCGCCCTTCGGTATGCTGCTGTTCATAACCAGCGGTATCTCAGGAACACCTCTCAAGGGGGTCATGAAGGAGATACTCTGGCCACTGACTGTTATGTTGATTGTCTTGGTGATTATCACCTACTTCCCGGAAGTCACGCTGTTCCTGCCGAAAGCAACCGGCCTCATGTAAGGAGAACTAGTAATGCAAGCACAATATAATGGTTGCTGGCCAACCATGATCACCCCATTCACAGAAGACAACAAGGTAGACTTCCGCGGAGTCAAGAAACTTACTGACTGGTACATTGACCGGGGATGTGACGGCATCTTTGCAGTTTGCCAGTCCAGTGAGATGTTCTTCCTCACTCCCCAGGAGAAGCTCGATATTGCAAAGGCAGTGGTCGAAGCAGCAGAGGGCAGGGTCAAGGTCATTGCAAGCGGACATACTGCTGATGACCACCAAGCACAAATCCAGGAACTCGGAGCAATGGCCGAGACGGGTGTGGATGCTGTGGTACTGGTATCGAACAGGATGGCCAAGGAAGAGGAAGGAGAAGATGTCTTCAGGAAGAATGCTGAAGATATCTTTACCCAGCTTCCTTCAGTCACTTTTGGATTGTACGAATGCCCTTACCCCTATCTTAGGCTATTGAGTGATGACTTTCTTCATTGGGCCGCCCATGAGGACAAGTTGGTCTTCCTCAAGGATGTTTCCTGCTCGCTTGAGATCGAGAAACGACGTGTTGAGCTGGTAAAAGGGACCAAGCTTGCACTCTTCAATGCCAATACCGCTACCGTGCTCGATTCATGGATTGCCGGATATGACGGGTACAATGGAGTAATGGCAAACTTTCATATTGATATCTATAAATGGTTGTATGAGCATTTCCGGGAAGATGAAGCTTTGGCTAGACGTGTGAGCGATTTCCTTACAGTCACAGCAATCACGGAAGCAAGGGCATACCCTATCAATGCAAAGTACCATTATGCACAGACGGACATTCCCATGAGTCTGGTGACCCGTTCAAAGCCAGTCTCCTTACTCGATGAGAATGCACGCCACGAAATCGCCAGCTTGATCCGGATGGAGAGAGCAATGCGAACTGAATTGGGATTGAAGCAATGAACCGTGGAAACGAGTTTCGAAAGAGATTGCTGGAAGGCACGGCCCTTGGGGGCCATGTCTTCCTCAACGACCCTGCAATCACTGAAGCGCTTGCCCTTCATGGCTACGATTTCATCTGGATTGATGCTGAGCATGGAGCATTTGACAAGCAGAACCTATTGATGCACATCATGGCAGCGAATGCAGGTGGTGCAGGAGCCTTTGTACGGGTAGCCAGCCAAGAAATGGATATCATCAAGCCGGTTCTTGAAATGGGCATTGACGGAATCATCATTCCGATGGTCTTGGATGAAGTTGAAGCAAAGCGAGTGCTTGAGTTGTGTCTGTATCCTCCCAAGGGTACTCGGGGTTTTGGCCCCAGGCGTGCGATAGGATACAACAGCCAGGATGTTACGAGCTATCTGAAAGAGAGCGAAGAGAGTTTTATCAGGATCATCCAGATAGAACATGTGAAGGCTGTACACCATGTGGAAGCCATCCTCTCTTTGCCGGCACTGGACGCAATCATCATTGGCCCGAATGATCTCTCTGGGTCCATCGGCCATTTGGGAAATCCTTTACATCCAGATGTGCTTGCCTTGGCTGAACTTGCCATCAAGGCGGCAAAGGAAGCCAAGAAACCTGTGGGTGTTTCCATCGGCCCTGATACAAAGACGATAGAGACCTACAAGGCCCTGGGAGTGGATTTTTTCAGCTGCGGGGATGATATTTCCTTCCTGCAGCAGGGAGCTAGGCAGACCATTTCCATGGTGCGTAAGTAGCTGTAGAAAGAATTGAAAAGAATCGATATGATGTATTGAGATGGAGGTTGGCATGGATATTTCGAACATTTCGCTTACTCGGACAAATCTAAGTTCACAGGTTGCTGACCATCTGGAAGAATATATACTCTCCTCCCCAAAGAGCAAGGTCTCTGAGAAACTCCCTTCAGAGATGAAGCTTGCAAAACAGTACAACGTAAGCCGCCCTGTAATCAGGGAAGCTATGAAACTCTTGCAGGAGAGAGGCCTTATCTCATTGAAGAACGGTAGTGGTGCATATATCACCCGCCCTGAAACCGATACGGTGATGAATGCCATCAACCGTATCATGCAGGTGGATCATATCAAATCTGAGGATTTGACTCAGGTACGGGAGATTCTTGAACTCTCATCTGCCGACCTAGCAGTGCAGAAGATCACAGATGAAGATCTCCAGAAGATGGATGAAATCCTTTCCAAGTTTGAGGATAAAACGCTCCCATTGAAGGAACGTGTCAAGCTGGATGAGCAGTTTCATCTGACCATTGCACAGGCCGGGGGCAATGAGCTGCTGTGTATGTTTATCGGCGTTCTGACATCCCTCCTCCGCGATTACATGGGGAAGGGAATCCTTGTAGAAGGTGGTATTGAAGATGCAATCTCCCGCCACCGGGAAATCTACCAAGCCTTCTGCAATAGAGATAGGGAAGCTGTGCATCGTGCCATGGCTGACCACCTCAAAGTATCCAGCCTTAATGTACAATTCTTTGACAAGAAAGGTACTACTGTAAAAACGAAGTAACGCATTAGAACACCTTTCCCTATGACAAACCTCCCATACCCTGTTATGCTATAGCTATATCACGTACTTTTCGGGATGGAGGTCTTGCATGAGTTTATTACTACCGGATATAGATCCAAGACGTATCAGTCTCGCGCAAAAAATCTTCGACCAACAGTTCGAGCAAGACCCCAGACTTGAGCAGGAAATGGATGATAGACGGAAACGTCTCATGTTCCAAGACATACTCTACAACTTCGACTTCCTTTCAACTGCGGTGCAGATCGGAGATGAGAAGCTCTTCACGAACTATGCAGTCTGGCTCTATGAGTTGCTCTGCAACCTGATGAAAGATATTGACCGTGATCGCGTCAAGGACCAGATGGTCCATCACTACGAAATTTTAAAAACCTTCAGTGACAAGCTCTTTGAAGAAGAGACAATGATTACTTCAGCAAGAACCATCCTTGATGCTGCTATTGATGCAACTGAACAGGCAATGGACAACTACCAGGTATCTGAGGAGTTTCTTCGGGGTAATCATCTTTCCATACGGCGAGCATATCTTAATGCACTTCTCAGGAGTGAAACCCAGAAGGCTATCCAAATCATTGAAGATGCACGAAAGGACGGGTTAAGCCTGGAAGAGCTCTATGAAGATGTTATACGTCTCAGCATGCAGGAAATCGGGGAACTCTGGTACCAGAACAAGATAACCGTGGACAAGGAACATTATGCTACCTCCACCACCCAGATGATCCTTGCTCGCTTCTATCCATACATTTTCAACCAGAGGCCAGTAGACAAGAAAGTCCTTACCTGTTGCATCGGCAGCGAGCTACATGAGATGGGAGGCAGAATGGTAGCAGACCTTTTTGAGTATCGAGGATGGGAAAGTGTCTACCTTGGGGCAGCAGTCCCTATTCCTTCGTTAGTAAGCGCAGTGGCGGAACATCAACCCGATCTTGTCGCACTCTCGGTCACCATGCCCCAACACCTCCAAACCTGTTATCTAGCGGTAAAGACATTGAAAGAGAAATACCCTTCCCTGCTTGTAGCGGTTGGAGGAAGAGCGTTCAAGACCACTGGTGGCATCTATAAGACATGGCCCATCGATGTGTATACAGACCTTGCAACAGAGTTGGTCATTTGGGCTGATAAGGTTGTTGCAAAACCATGAACCACTCATTCTTCGTCCGCACTGACACAAGGAAAGTAGTGCAAGAGACCTACTGGTCGAAACCCATATCATTGGCCATGCCCTTCAAGACCACCTTGGAGTCCCTGTTCAAACAAGATGATAAAGATCATTTTAATAAAATCTTCTCCAACGCTATAGACCATGAGACTGAAGTCTTTTGCGCCCATATACCTATTATCGAGGAACAGGAGCAACTCTGTTTCTTCATTGTCAGTGCAAAGAAATTCGTGTATGTATTGGCATTGGATTATCTTGCTGATCTTCCCTCCGCTATCCAGGAAGCACACAACCAGGTCATCTTTGCCATGATCAAGCAATTTGCTGTGTTGCACGGTGAACAACTCAT
>JAIMZO010000047.1 GCA_020054965.1 Spirochaeta sp.
CTCAACGTACTCTTCAAGCTCAGCATTGTGTGCATGTACCAAATCAAACTTTTCCTGCAACTCTTCCTTCTCCTTGCGGAGCATTGCAATCAGGCCTGCAGCCTTCTTGGTTCGCAGTTCAAGCATTTTTACCGAATCGACAACTGACATGGTTCCTCCTTACAACATTTGGACGATTTGCCAGGAGCTAGTTCTCCAAGGCAACCTTGACCTGTGCAACGAGAGCAGAGAATGCGGCCTTGTCTTCAATAGCCATATTGGAAAGGGCCTTTCTGTTGATCTCGATGTTGGCAAGTTTCATGCCATGCATGAACTGGGAGTAGTTGAGACCCTCAGCATGCACAGCTGCGTTGATTCTTGCAATCCAGAGCTTGCGGAAATCCCGCTTTCGCTCTTTACGACCGCGATAGGCATACTGCCCAGCCTTTGCAACTGCGTCTTTTGCAACACGGTTGTTTGTGCTTCTGCGACCATAATAACCTTTGGCCAGCTCAAGAATCTTTTTTCTTCTGTCTTTGTGTTTCGTTCCGTCTACTGCTCTAGGCATATCCCACCCTCCTTACGCGTAGGGAAGCATCGATTTAGCTCGTTTTGCTTCCATGTCTGCGAGGATTCCAGTTGCACGCAGGTTGGCCTTGCGCTTGCTGCTCTTCTTGGTGAGGATATGGCGAAGACCCTGCTTTTTAAAGCGGACCTTTCCAGTTCCAGTCACACGGTACCGCTTTGCAGCGGATTTTCTTGTTTTCATCTTGGGCATTGTATTGCACCTTCCATTCTTGCGCTCGCAAGGAACAAGAACCCCTTGGAGCTGCATATTCACCATCCCATGCGGGATACTGTTACTAAATCTTTTTCTTGCCCGATCCAGAAGCACTCTTGGAGGGACTGACAATCATACTCATCATCCTTCCTTCCATCATCGCTCCTCGGTCAAGGTTGTACCCTACACCATTCTCGGTGAGCTGGGCAAGTATCTTGTCCAGGACAACCTTACCCAATTCAGTATGGGCAAGTTCACGACCACGGAAGCGTATGCTTACCTTGACCTTGTTCCCTTCGTCGAGGAAGTCACCGATGAACTTTGATTTGGTCTCAAGATCGTGTTTTTCGATCTTGGGCTGCATCCGGATTTCCTTCATCTTTATGATGTTCTGGTTCTTTTTGGCTTCTCTCATGCGCTTTTCTTGCTCATAGCGATACTTACCATAATCAAGAATTTTGCAAACCGGTGGTCTTGCATTTGGAGAAACCTCTACCAAGTCCAATCCCTGTTCCTCTGCAAATGCGACAGCGTCATAGACGCTCATGATACCTTTTTGATTGCCATCTGCATCAATGACGAATACTTCTCGTGCACGGATCTGTTTGTTGATCCTCAAATCCTTTGTAGCCAATCGAGCTCCTTTGTTTTCGGTGAAAACCATATCGTTGAAGGTAAGTCAGCCTAAAGGGCCGACGCAAAACAATATAACACATGCCTAGGAAGCGTGTCAAAGTATCCCCCTAGGCAATATGCGAAAAAGGCCACCAGGGGTTCCAGTGGCCTTTGAAGAGCGATAGAAACTTACGCGTGATTGGCAGAACCAAGGACGTTGATGTTCTTGTGCATGTACATCTTCTTCAGCTCATCGCGAGCAGGCCCGAGATATTTGCGAGGATCGAACTCTTCGGGTTTCTCTGCCAAGGTCTTGCGAATGACAGCGGTCATTGCAAGTCTTCCATCACTGTCGATGTTAATCTTGCATACAGCACTCTTTGCTGCCTTGCGAAGCTGTTCCTCAGGAATGCCGACGCTGTCCTTGAGCTTTCCACCGTATTGCAGAATCATGTTTACATACTGCATGGGAACAGAGGAAGAACCATGGAGGACTATGGGGAAGCCTGGGAGCTGTTTCTCAATTTCTTCGAGGATGTCGAAGCGAAGCGGAGGTGGAATAAGCACTCCTTCCTCGTTGCGGGTACACTGGCTGGGCTCAAACTTGTTTGCGCCATGGCTTGTTCCGATGGAGATGGCAAGGGAGTCACAACCGGTGCGGTTGACAAAGTCCACAACTTCTTCGGGCTTGGTGTAGTGGCTTACCTCAGCAACGACATCATCTTCGATGCCGGCGAGCACTCCAAGTTCACCTTCAACCGTTACGTCACGCTCGTGTGCATACTCTACCACTTTCTTGGTGATTGCAATGTTCTCTTCATAGGGGAGGTGGGAACCATCAATCATGACAGAGGAGAAACCATTGTCGATACATTCCTTGCAGGTTTCAAAGCTGTCGCCGTGGTCAAGGTGAAGGACAATGGGGATCTCACAGCCGAGTTCCTTGGCATATTCACCAGCACCGCGGGCCATGTTTCTCAGCAGATTGATATTGGCATAGTCTCGAGCGCCTTTGGAAACCTGAAGGATTACTGGGGACTTGGTCTCAACACAAGCCTGAATAATTGCTTGAAGTTGTTCCATGTTGTTGAAATTGTAGGCAGGAATTGCATACCCACCCTTGATAGCCTTTGCGAACATGTCTTTGGTATTCACCAGACCAAGTTCTTTATAGGATGTCATAGGTTACTCCTTGTATGATGGTAGGTTCTTTTCATTACAAATGTAGCCAATATGGTGAAAGTGGTCAACCAGTATCCATTTGTTTCTTGACTGCAGGCAACACGATTGGTACAGTTTCGGGCATGAATAGAAGGATGGTGTTGCCCTTGTCACTTGCATTGTTGCTCATTGCAACAATCTTGGTGTTCTCTATTTTCTTGCCCCGGGTAACCTTTCTTGTGGATGTTCCCTACAGTAAGACCGTGCTTGCAGTGCAGAGACCCAAGCTCTTCTTTTCTCTTTTACAATCAGGATATATCCTCAATGTTGAAGAAGTTTCTCTTACAACGGAACCTGGGCAGTTGTTGGATGCAGTAGATGAGAGGAGCCGGTTTGTCATTGCTTCCCCTTTGGTGAGTTCGAAACTGAAAAACACTGATGTTCCTCCATATCTGGTAGGTCAAGGCAGAAGCACCGACCAGGCTGGTGTTTTTCAACGATTTTGGCTTATTGATGATGAGACCATGCTCGGCGATTTGAAATACCCTGGCCTGCTCACTGCATTGGTAGGGGATGAAGATGTAGGACGCTTTTCTCAATATTTCCCCAGTGATTTAGTGTTCATCAAATTGAACGATGAAATTGACAGTCAATTTGCTGACCGTATGGCTCGCACACTGCAGGACCGCAAGGTGATGACAGTGGTTGCCCCATCCCTCGGCTCTTGGGCAATACCCTTGCTGCAGGATGCTTCCATGCAATGGGTGGTCCCTGCAGAGTATCTGTCCATGATCCCTCCAGAGCAGCAAAGTGGGGTGCTGGTACCAGATCTTGTAGCCGGGGTAAAGGCATTGTTTGCAGAAAAGGATGAGATCTACATACTCAAGTGGAGGATGATCAAGCGCTGAGGAAGGAATGGAAGTTGGTTTTTACTTGCTGAATCAGGTCAGCCAGCTCAATACCCCGCAATTCAGCCGCGAATCGGTAGATATGCTCCATATTCAAGGGGGTATTCACTCTTCCTCTCATGGGATTCGGGCTGAGATAAGGGCTGTCAGTCTCCAGGAGGATACGTTCTGGGGGCATCTGGATAAAGAGTTCCTGCATTGTCCTGTTTGCCTTGTAGGTTAAAGGTCCTGCAAAGGAGAGGAAGAATCCTTTATGGATGGCGAGTTTTGCAAGTTCTTCGCTCCCTTGGAAACAGTGAAAGACTCCCTGTCTGGAGAAGCCACGACTTCTCAGCAGTGTGATGAACTGCTCGTCTGCTTCACGGTTGTGGAATATGACGGGGAGGTTCCTCTGTTCTGCAATATCAATTTGTGAGAGGAGAAGCCCTTCCTGTGCAGTTTTGGTCCCGTAGTTCCAGTGATTATCCAGCCCAATCTCACCAATGGCTACCGCTTTTGTTTCCTCGAGCTGTTTCTGCAGTATTTCCAGCTGAGTTTCCACCGGCATTTCTCCTTCACTCACACCCCATGGTCCTATCCCCCCACTGAGATGCACAAAGGGGTAGGAAAGAAAGCGATTAGCCCGCGCAGTCAGGTCATCAGCTTCAAGTCCAATGTCGATGCCTTCCATGGAGTGTTCCTGCATAGTTTCAAGAAGGGATGGTAGCTCAATGCCTTTTCGCTCAATGGACAATAAATGGAAGTGAGAATCAATCATATGAAGGGGTAGTGTCTGCATATGCTCTGTTATAACGCAGCCCAAACATTGTTGCAAGCTGGTAAAATATACCCTCCCTTTACGAAGGATCTGCTTTTTGCAGAAGACAGTCCACAGCTTCGTGAGATCCGGCTTGCTGCCAGACGTTGTCTCTATTGCGAGCATCCAACTTGCTGTGAGGGTACAGACTTGGAATTACCAGGGATCATGCGAAGAGTGACTGTGGGAAACCTGAAGGGTGCAAAGAGAAAAATGGCATCTGCAGGCATTGACTCTTATAAGGTCCTTGAATCTTCCTGTATCAGGGAAGAGGCTGTAGAGATTGAGAGGGTGTGCTCTTATTTGAAAACGATTAACTAGAGAGATTTGTTAAATACCCGCCAGTAGTATGAAATTTTGTACCATTGATAAGTGCTTGTTGGACCCGCGTCTGCAAGTTGGTGGTTGCATCGAAAGAGAGAACATCAGCTTCAAGCATTCCAAAACCAAAGACTCGCTCATAGATCTGCGGAACTTCATGCATTACCGGGAACTTTCTGAATCGATGCATGAACTCCCTGGTGTTGCTCTCTTGGCTGGTTACTAAATCCAAGGCAGGGTCCAAAAGCCAAGAGGAACAAACAACAAAGGAAATTGACGGGAAATATATCTTTGCCATTGCTAGTGATTCGTCAACTGCTGACGGGGTGAGTGGACTGCCGGTTGGTATGTGTAGATGTAGTACTAATGTCTCTGTATCTGCTACGAGACCAAACCTTTGTAAAGGTAACTGCGTAGTTTGTCTATCAATCGTGCCTCGTGTGGTATTAACCAAGTGACCGGATACCTGACTGGTTTCATCCTGGAATGAGGTATAAAACGCTGCATTCTGATCATCTGTAAGATACCCATCCCTATCACAGGAGAGTTCTCCGCCAGCAACGATAATCAGCGTATCATCTTTTAAGTCTCGGAAGATCTGATAGGGATAGCCAAATGCCTTAGGCTCGAGCTGCAACCGGCCAAGGCGGAGGATATTTGCACAGAGATGTCTGCTGATCCAGTATACTCGGTCAAATCCAATAGCTCCATTATGTTGGGATGCGTACTGGTCCACCCAGAGGCGTACATCGCTCAAGGTTGCATCCCTGACAGCGTCGTTAAATCCAGCATCGGCATACACTGATTTGACTACATCCTCTACCTCAAGGATGAGTGCAAGAGGATAGAGTGTGCCAAAGCTCTGGAGTGCATCGTTCAAGATGGTTGCTGTATTGCTGGTATCCCTGTTCAAGATAGAGGCAGAGAGGTCAGCAACCCGCTGAGTATGGTCACTACCGAAATTTGTTGATCGCAGAAAATTCTCAATAGCCTGAAGCTGGTTTGTGTCTAGTCCAAAAACTGTACTGTCCATGAGATGAGCTTGCCTTAGGTTTGGAGTAGGGTCAAGTGATAATTTGATAAAGAGATCCTTGACTAAATAAAAATAATTTTCTTCCAGTGTGACACTATATGGCACATACAGCATGTGATACTGCTAATGAGTCAAGTGGTTGCTCAATACTATGATTTCTGCTGGAATATTTTAGGCATATAGTAGTCGTATCTGTAATGGATACGTGGATTGAAGCCTTCCCATTGTCCTGTTATCGCCTGATTGCTTAGTCGCACCTCATGTAGGTGCGTGGATTGAACCAAAACAAGGTAAGAACACGTTAGTCGTGTTCTTACCTTGGCTTGCTTGAAGTGCTAGTGGGAGAATTCTTGTGCTGTTGTTGCTTTATCCTTGGATATGTGGCTCATTTGTTAATTTAATCTACGCAATATTAGCGTAGATTAATAAACGTAAATGTTAGTTCAGGGGAGAACTGTATAGTAGGTTTTTGTTAAAGTAACATATTGATAAGATGTTAAGTATATACAATATAATAAATTAGTGCCGAAAGCGGGGCTTGAACCCGCACGCCCTTGCGAGCAAGGGATTTTAAGTCCCTTGTGTCTACCAATTCCACCATTTCGGCTGGTTTACTATCTATCATCCTCCGTATCTACCGTACGGGGGAGAACATTTGCCTCTGTCTTGGTCGGTATCAGACGCTTGATAAACGGCTGTACCCCGACATAGGTCTTCTGGAACTCATCCTCACTCTCCTTGAGTGCTGCCTGCCAGGCGGCACCAAAGCCAGGACTATTGATCGTCAGTCGATCGACAGCAAGTTGATAGACCTGCAAACGAGCAAGTTCCTTCCTGCCTGGTTTCTGTGAATACGTATTCATGGTGATGCGAAGATTCTCATTCTGCTTCTTCAGCTCTTCATTTTGTTCTTTCAGCTTGGACAGACCTTCGCTTTCCAAGTCCATTCGGTCAGTCAGCATCCGTTTCAGCCGTTCGTTCTCCTTGTTTGCTGCAAGGATTTCCTTATGCTGTTTGATGGACATGACAACCACGAGGACAATGGCCAGTACTACTCCGATTCCAAGACCGATTAGAAAACTTTCCATACCTATCTCCTCATCACAGCTCAAAAGGTACTGTAAGCGGGCTATTTTGTCAAAGGAGAAAGAAGATTGCGGCGCCATTTGGCACCGCTTTCCCCTGTTTTTTTACTTGAAACGATTTCTGACCGCCTCTTTGCTGTTCTCGATTGCCTCTGGTATGGAGACTTTACCCTCAAAAACAGCCATATCTTTGAAGCCAGTACCGGTAAGCAAGCAGCAAACCTCAACATCCTCACCAAACTTCTCTCTAAGCATTTCGCTATCAGCTCTGAGCGCTGCCCATGCACAAGCAGCTGCAGGCTCAACGAAAATACCCGCTTCCTTGGCAAGCTCAAGCTGTGCATCGAGGATCGATTGGTCGTCTACCTCTGTTGCCCAGCCATTGCTCTCATTGATGTACCTTACCGCCATTCTACCATTGGCAGGACTCTCTACGCTGATTGAATCAGCACGGGTGGTAGCCTTCGGAAGGTTGGTGAAATCACCGCTCTTCCAAGCGGTGCTGATCGCATTACTCTGCTTGCTCTGTGCACAAACAAGTTGAGGGACCTTCTCGATCAAACCGGCTTCCTTCAGGTCATAGAAACCCTTGTAAACACCAGCGAATATACAACCATCACCAACAGGTACATATACCACGTCAGGCACCTTGCGTCCCAGCTGTTCAAACAGCTCGATGGAAACACTCTTCTTTCCTTCGATGGTCATAGGGTTGTAAGCAGTATTCCTGTTGATCCCTCCGAACTCATCGGTATAAGCGATGGAGAGTGCAAAAGCATCATCATAACTGCCCTTTACCGGAACAACAGTTGCCCCATACAACACACTCTGCATCAACTTGTTTACCGGAGCAGTTGCTGGTACAAAGAGCACAATCTCAAGGCCGTAAGCAGCCCCAGCACAACTCATTGCAGCTCCAGCATTTCCCGTGGACGCCAAGGCTATCTTATGCTGGTTGTGATACAATGCCTGGGCAGCAATCAATTGACTTGCACGATCCTTGAAGGATCCAGAGGGAAGTGCACTGTCCAGCTTGCAGACCAGATTCTTCAGTCCGTATTTGGTGGTAAGCCGTTTTGGCCTTGCGACGGGGGTGCCTCCCACAGGATAAACATCCTTGTCAGGGACCGGGTAGGGGAAGAAATCATACATAGAGACATGGTCCTGCTTTGCAAGTTTCTGTACATCTTCCTTATTCAATTTTACAATGACATTTCCTTTGGGAAATGAGGTGCCATCATTCTCTTTGGCACAGGTAGGGCATTGATAGAATACCTCATCCGTCTCATAGACTGCACCGCAGTCACAACATTCATAGGTAAAACGCATCGTTCCTCCTCATCAAGAAAATGCCGGACACAAGGCCCGGCATTTGTTGCTTTGCTTGACCTATTTGGCCAAGATTTCCTTGTTGAACGACTCGATCAACTCGTCAATCTGGTCAGCCATCTTTGGAATATCTTTCCAGTAGTTCTTATCATACCATTGTGCATTGATTTCCTCATAGGTCTTGCCCTGCTGCTCAACCCAAGTATAGTACTTCAGGTTGTGTATAGCCAGACGATCGTAGTAGTTGAGTTCCTTCAGGTTGTCGATACCCTGTGCATGAGCACAACCTGCAAGTGCGCGGATTGCTGCATGCTCATCAAACTTACCCTGAATTTCATCCTGCTCCTTCAAGCGGGAGGTGTACATCTCTGAGCTGTCGGTAAGGACAGTGAATACGACATCGTCTTCGGTAAGCTCGTAGTACTTTGCAACTTTCATGGCTGCCAGTACATTGCCGATACCACTGATGCCATAGAGGTCCAACTCTTCGATTTGCTTGGAATCCAAGCCCATTTTCTTGAGGTAATCGATACCAACCGGGTCATTGAACAAGCGGTAGAGATCAATGCAGTCCTGGTCGTCGACAGCAACAATCATATCCGTATTCTTTACATTGTGCACCCAAGGGACATGCTTGTCGCCAATTCCTTCGATACGGTGTCCACCAAACCCATTACGGAGGAGCGTTGGGCACTGCAGTGCTTCTGCAGCAACAATCTTGATCATGGGATAATGTTCCTTGAGGAAGTCACCTGCCGCCAGGGTGCCACCACTTCCAGTAGCTGAAACATACGCATACACATTCTCATCTTTAATACCCTCTTCTTTGAGGACTTCAAGAATGGCAGCTCCAGTTACCTTATAATGCCAGAGGTAGTTGCCGAACTGGTCAAACTGGTTGAAAATAACAAT
>JAIMZO010000048.1 GCA_020054965.1 Spirochaeta sp.
TGCAAGTTCCTGCAAGGAGGAAGCATCTTTTGCACAGGAAGAAAACAGCAAAACAAGAAAAAAGGAGAACAGAAGGAGCTTCCACAATCGTGTTTTCTTCATCCTCTGTTCTCCTGTCTAGCATAAAACAAGGCAAGCAATAAGCCGGGTTCTGTTTGTGATGATCATCTATCCAAGAACCTTGTTGCCAAGGCTCTTTAGCAACCGACCCGCAGGTGCAGGGCGGACAACCCACCTGCTGCTTGGTTTTGCTCCTGACGAGGCTTACCCTGCCACCCCTGTTGCCAGTGGTGCGGTGGGCTCTTACCCCACCTTTTCACCCTTACCGGAAAACCGGCGGTATTTTTTCTGTGGTGCTCTCTGTAGCGTTACCGCTCCCGGGTGTTACCCGGCGTCATGTCCTATGGAGCCCGGACTTTCCTCAAGCGGCTGGTAGCCGCCCGCGATCATCTAGCCTACCTTGAAAAAAACCTAGAGCAAATCGTCGAATTCACTGCTATCGACAAAGTCGGAAAGACCGCCTTCCTCGATATCCACATCTTCAACATGCTTGCGGAACTTCTCTTCTGCACCTTCAGCTTCCTCATAGAAGAGGATACGACTGCAGTACGGGCAGAATTCAATTTCCTTTGCTGCCCTGACTTCATTGACAAACTGATTTGGAAGAACAATATGACAGCCCTGGCATACCAATCCATGGATGGGAACAATCCCCTTTCCTTTCTTGTTCTTCACAATATTGCAGAACTTGTTGTACAAGTCTTCATCAATGTCACCGCCAATGTAACTCAGGCACTTTTTCTCCAGTGCTTCCAGTTTCTTCCTCTTCTCATCGAGCAGGGCTTCAATCTTGCTTGCCTCGCTGTCAACTTCCTGTTTCTGGAGTGACATCAACTGCTCTTTCTCAGTAAGGCTTTCACTATACTCATTGACCTGCTTCTCTTTCACATGCAACTGCTTGAGCAGGCTCTGTTCCTTTGTTGCAGCATCCTTGATCTCTTTCTCCAACGCCTCAAATTCACGCTGGGTACTGATCAACTCCATCTGCTTCTCAGAGTTTTCACGAGCCAATACTGCATCATCATACTGGATGTGAAGGCTTTTCAGATCATCCTTCGCTGCCTCACTTTTCGTATGTTCCTCAATATATTCAAGGTTGATCTTGTCGAGCAGTTCCTGCTTAACCTTCAAATCCCTTGGCAACTTGACAATCTCATCCTCAAGCGCAAACCGGTCACTAAGGTCTTCCTGCAGCTGGTTGAGTCTTGCAAATACTTCTGCTTCTTCCATCATCTTCTCCCTGTATCTCTCAAATGAAATCCTTCAATTTCCTGCTTCGTTTTGGATGCCGGAGCCGTCTCAAAGCTTTGGCTTCAATCTGGCGGATACGTTCCCTTGTTACCTCAAAATACAACCCAACTTCCTCGAGTGTCAATGAATACCCGTCATCAAGTCCGAATCGCATTTTCAGCACTTCCTGCTCTCTTGCAGGCAGTGTAGCCAAAACGTCCTTCAGCTGTTCCTGCAGGAGCGAATATGCTGTCTGCGTGGCGGGATTCTCCACTTCCTTGTCCTCAATGAAATCACTGAGCAAGGAGTCTTCCTCTTCACCGACTGGAGTCTCAAGACTGATCGGCTCACGGGCAACATTCTTGACTGCCTTGACCTTGATCTCGGTCCAGCCCAGCTTCTCAGCCACTTCCTCATCGGTAGGTTCGCGACCCAGGGACTGCATAAGCATCCTTGACTCCCGCACCACCTTGTTGATCTGCTCTATCATGTGTACCGGGACCCTGATGGTTCTTGCCTGATCACTGATCGAACGGGTGATTGCCTGGCGGATCCACCATGTAGCATATGTCGAGAATTTGAAACCCTTACGGTATTCGAACTTCTCAACTGCCTTGATCAATCCAATATTGCCTTCCTGGACCAAGTCAAAGAAGTGCAAGCCTCGGTTGGTATATTTCTTTGCGATGGAGACTACCAGACGCAAGTTTGCCCTGATCAACCTATCCTTCGCATCCTTCATCATCTTCTGACCATACTTGATCTTGGTGGAATGAATCAGGATATTCTCACATGTATCCTGGAACTGGTATTCTATCAGTTTCAGGTCCTTCTCCGTAAGCTGTAAGTCCCTGATCAGGTCCTTGATTGTATCACTGCTGAGATGGAGCTCTTCCTCAATGATGGTACTTTTACCCTGGGTTGCAAGGTCACGGCCAAGTTGACGAAGCTCCTTGGGGTTGGTTATATGCAACTTATTTTCCAGTTGCTGCTTCTTCTCTTTGTATGAGCGAATCCTGTTCTCTGCATCAATGAAGTCATGGGTGAAGGAGGTGATTTCCTCAGGTTGCAGTTCAATCTTTCCAAGCTTCTTGAGCAGGGCCTTCCTTGATTTCAGGAGTTCCTCATCACGCAAGATATCCTCGCCTGTGCTGATCATCTGCTCCTTCTTGCCCATATAGCTCTTCAGGCCAGCCTGAACTTCCTTCAAGGGTTCCTTGTAGAACTGGTTGAAACGCTTCTGTATCGTAACAAGTTCCTTATAATCCTTTGCGCTGTACTCTTCTTCCTGCCCCTCGATTTTCAGGTTGAGTGTCTTGAAGATTTCATAGAAACGGGTAATCATGACACCGCTTTCCTGGATGACTTCCCTGATGATCAAGGCTCCGTCTTCCATCTTCTTGCTCAGCTCAACCTCTTGTTCAGCGGTCAGGAGGTTCTCCCTCCCAATTTCCCTGAGATACAAGCGAATGGGATCATCACCACTGGTATCGCTCTTATCGGTACCGAGGATTGTATTGTGCCTGCCATGATCGCTGTCCCCATCCCGTTCTTCCAGGCTGGAGATGTCAACAAAGCGTTCACCACCCCCTACCGAATCATCATCGGTACCTAAGGCAGTCCAGTCACTCTTTATGGAATCATCTTCCTCATCATCTTCATCAAGCGCATCATCGTCATCGTCCGCATCGCTATCAGACCCATGTGTTGCTTTCTTCTTGGACTTCTCTTCATCATCCTTGGTATGTTCATCAGGAAAATGTTCAATCAAGTCATCAACCGTGATGCTCTCATCATCATCAAGAAGGTCATCCGGCTCATCATCAAGGTCATCGGTATCGATTTCATCGGGATTCGGACCGTCCGGGAAAACACCAGCAACATGGGCATCCTCACTCTCTGTGACATCAATTTCCAGTTCACTGAGTGTTTGCATGATTTCATCGACAGCCTCATCCGTGGCATGTTTCGGCCCAAGAGCGTTACGTATCTCGTTCTTGGTCACCTGTCCGGTCTCTGCTGCGCGCGCTACCATGTCCTTGAGAATGGTCTGCGAAATAGTTTCATCAAGCATCTGTATTTCTTACCTACCCTGTTTACATCTCCTGTCCAAGAGTACGCTTGAGTTGTGCTATCTTGGCATCAATCTCAGTCTTCTCCCGAAGCAGTTCCTCAATCCCTTCATCCTCAGTTCCGTCCTGAAGACTAATATCCAAAAGTCGTTTATTGCTTAAACGACGCTTCTCATAATTACGCAGTTGAATTCGATTCACTGCTTCATTGAGAACCTCAGCTGGAGCCAGCCGGAATTCCTCCATTGCAAAGGACGATGCTACGTCACTTCGCAATTGCGGGTCTTCAATCATCTGCAAGATATACTCATCGTGCTTTCCGACATCTTCCCGTGCAGCTTCCTCCAATACATCGTAGAGAGCTTCAGCCTCACTGTCCTCCAAGTCCTCAACAGCTAATTTGTATCGTGTTTGCAAATACAAATCCCGGTTGTTGACCAGTGTCAGCATTGCATACAAATCAACAGAAATGGTCGCTGGATTCAACGCCCGGATCTGTCTCCCCTCATTCCTTGCAACCGGTTTCGCAACAACCCGCTCCTTACGTGAATAATCGTCAAGAATTGACGACTCGTCAACATTCAACAGGGAAGCCAAGGTTTTTATTAGATCCTGCTTCTCAATCGACGACTGTGTGACGTCCAAATATGGCCGAACCGCATGAAATACAGAGGTTTTGCCTTTGGACGTCAGTGTATCATACTGGTTTACCGCATTGTTTACAAGATAATGAAACCCTTGAACTGCATGTTGCAGCTCATTTTGCAGGGCTTCCTCCCCTTTCTCCTGCACCAACTCTGAGGCATCCTTTGCACTCTTGAGCATGAGCACAGAATTTTCCATGCCTAAATCCTGGGCAATGACCAAAGCTTTCTGGGCTGCACTCCGCCCTGCCCTGTCGCTATCAAAGAGAATCTGCACCGAGGTACAATATCTCCTGAGCAACTTACCCTGGTCTTCAGTAAAGGATGTACCCAATGGAGCCATTGCATTGGTGAAACCACTCTGATGCAGTGCCACCACATCGAAATTTCCTTCACAGAGTATCGCCTTCTGGGTTTTCTTGATGGTTTCAAGTGATTCATACAAGCCAAACAGGTTGTGTTTCTTGCTGTAGATCATTGTCTCTGGGGTATTGATGTACTTTGCCTTCGAGGTATTTGAAAGGTCCCTCCCACCGAAAGCTACCGTCTTGCCTTGCCAGTTACGGATGGGAAACATCAATCGGTCACGAAACAGCGGGAAACGGGGATTGTTCTGGCTGAAGAGACCACTCTGCTTGAGGAGTTCATCGCTGTAATGGTGTTTGCGGAGGAATGCATACAACCATTGCCCATCAGAGGGGGCATAGCCAAGGTTGAATCGTTCCCACATTTCCTCGCTGACATTACGTTCTCTCAGATACGCCCTGGCTTGTTCTGCTTGTCGAGAATTCACCAGAAGGTAGTGAAACGATCCAGCAATCTTGTCATGGAGCTCAAACAAGGTCTCTTTCAGGTCACGCTTACCTCGGTCCTCTTCAGTCTCATCTGCAAGTTCAATGTTTGCCCTTCTTGCCAGCATCTTGACTGACTCGACAAAACTCACCTTCTCCATCTCCATGAGGAAGTCGAACATCGAGCCGCCTTTCTTGCAACTGAAACAGTAATAGAACCCTTGTTCATCAACTACGGAAAAGGACGGGGTTTTCTCTTCATGGAAAGGGCAGAGGCCCCAAAGCCTTCCACCCCTGGCACTCAAGGTGACATAATCAGAGACTACCTCACTGAGTGGGATTCGTGCCTTGATCTGTTCAAGTACCGATTCCGAAATCTTTGCCATCGCTTTCCCTAATCCCGTATGATCGGGCTTTGTTGAAGATCTATCCTCATGAGATCATCAATCTCTTCCTTGGAATAGAGCCTCCCCTTTCCGATTCCCGGACATGACTTTTTCTCTTCTTCCCAATGTTCCTCGCTCTCCAGTATGCTCATCCAGAACGGATAGGTCCTACACTGCCTGGGTCGTCCTTCGTATACCGAACAACCCTTTTCGTTCAGGAACACACAGTCGTAATTCTGTTTTTCCTTCAAACTGATCATGGAGAATGCACCCATATCAACCATTCGGCAATAGGTTTCTATGAATGCTTGCTCATCCATACCGGTATGGGCACAAAGTCGATCAAGATCTGGTTGCGAGAGAAATACATACCCCGGTTCACAGCTGCAACAATAGCGGCAACCCTCTACACAAGAAAACCGCAAGCCATCCTCATAGAAGCAACTCATCGACACCCCTTTTTCACGATTCAGACAGGAAAAAGGCCTTCCTCAAAGAAGAAGGCCTCCAAGTGGAGAGAGAAGGATTCGAACCTTCGAAGGTATAACCAACAGATTTACAGTCTGCCCCCTTTGGCCACTCGGGAACCTCTCCATGCCAAAAGACACTGGTACATTACAAACTTAGCACTGTTTTGTCAACCTGCTTGGTTAAAATTCTTGATTTCTCTCATTGCTTGGCGTTTTTCCCCAAGTTCTTGACAGATTTCCCCTCTGTCGATATAGTGCACAGAGTCAAAGCCGACTTAGCTCAGCGGTAGAGCACGTGACTTGTAATCTCGGGGTCGTCAGTTCAATCCTGACAGTCGGCTCACATAGGGGCACAGCATTACGGTGTGCCTCTTTTTCATTTTCAGGTACAACTGTGCTTACATGTAAATCCAACTGTCCTGCTGATATCTTGCAACAAATGGAAATACTTGGTATAGATAGTATTTGTTAGCCTTGGCTAATAAAATAATCGATTAGGTGGTACTAATACACTATGGCAATATCAAGAACCCCTGTTTTCAAGAGATGCAATTATCTGGGAATCGATCCCCTGGTACTGGGCTATTCCCACAAACCAAGCATCAGACGAACAAAGACTACGACCCGACGACGCAAGCAAAGCGTGTATGCGCGTCAGCTCATAGAGAAACAAAAACTGCGTTTCATCTATGGTGTACTGGAAAAACAATTCAGGCGTATTTACGCAAGAGCAGAGAAAATTGAAGGGATCACCGGAGAAAACCTACTCACCTTGCTTGAACTCAGATTTGACAACACCATATTCCGCCTGGGACTCTCAACCACCCGAAGGGAAGGCAGACAACTGATCAATCATGGCCATCTAAAGCTGAATGGGAAGCGAGTGGACATCCCCTCGGCAACACTGAAAGTCGGGGATGTCATTTCGGTCCAGGAAACAAGCAAACAGGCATTCAGGTTACGTAAACTCACCCAGAACAGGAACATTCCTGCTTGGCTGGCATTTGATGAAGGTACGCTGGAAGCAAAGGTAGTCCGCCTACCGGTGAGGAGCGATATCGATTACGATGTCACTGAATCAGCGGTTGTAGAGCTTTACTCCAAGTAACTTATAAAGGGGAACCGTTGGTTTGTTTTCTTCGGCTTCCTTTTCGATTTACCCCATTACGTTCTCTTCACCATCGGATGCGGATCCCTAAGCCCTGGGTGCACACTGCCCTGTTGAACTCTTGATAACAAGATTTGGCTTGAGGATGACATCCATCCTCCCTTCCCCCCTACGTCTTGCCTGGAGTTGCCCGAATGCACTCCTGCCCAACAGCTTTGGGTCCTGGTGTATGCTGCTCAGTGCAGGACGGGTTATATCACTGAGGAAGGATGCATCGTATCCAATCACGGAGACCTGCCTCGGTACATCGATATTCTGTTCCCTCAGTGCCTGTAAAACACCTGCTGCAACGGAATCATTACAGCAGATAATTGCAGTGAAATCACAGAGGGTGGAGAGAAAATGCTTGGTCATGGCATACCCGCTCTCATAGGTATACCCCGTACTATAGAGAAGTTCCCTTTGTATCGTTAGTCCATATTCGCTCAATGCCTTCTGGTATCCCTTCAAGCGATCGAGGGAAGAATAACTCCCCAAGAGTCTCCTGTCATGGAAATCGAGCAGGTCATCCGGTCCCTTACCCCAGAAACTCGCGAAGAAGGCAATCTGACGATGTCCAGCCTTCAAGAGGTACTTTGCTGCAAGATATCCTCCCCTCTCATTGTCATAATAGATATGACTTGCGAAATCGCAATAATCGTGCCGATAGATGATCACAATCGGGGTGGATACCGCAAACAATGCAGGCAGCAACGGAGAGGAGGTATCACTAAGGGGGCAGAACAGAAGACCATCCACACAAAGCTTTGCAGCTCTATGAAGGTTCTTCTCTTCCTGCAATGCACTACCCTCCGAAGAGAGAACCATGAGGGTTTCTCCCTCCTGATTTGCCTGGCAAAGAACCCCCTCCACAACCGAAGAGAAAAAAGGGTTATCCAGGGTGGGAACCACCAGTGCAATCATGGCATGTGGCCTCTTGGGTTTCTTGGGTGCATACCCTAAGACGGCCATTGCCTCGCGTACCCGTTTTGCTGCAGAAGGGTTCACACGGTTGGCATGGTTCACAACCCTGGACACCGTTGCAATGGAGACCCCTGCGGCCCTGGCGACATCAGTAATGGTGACCTTTTTCCTATTCATGCATCCAGCTCCCTGATATCTGCCCCGCAGGTGCGAAAGGCATCAAAAAAGCCGGGGAAGGAAACAGCAGCACACGCTGAATCCTCAACGGTCAGACCTTCTTCAGTGGCGAGGGCAAGCGCCACCATTGCCATGGCAATTCGGTGGTCATTGGATGATCCAACAGTTCCCCCTATCACCTTTGTAGGGCCCTTCACCACAAGTGAGTCCTCCCCTATCTCCAGATTGCAACCCAAGGCATTGAGTTTGTTTGTCATCTCAGCTACACGATCAGTTTCTTTCTGGCGTACATGGCCAATATTGGTGAAGGTGGTAACCCCGTGTGCTTGCGTGGCAGCAACTGCGAGTGCAGGCAAGGAGTCAGGGATATCACCAAGATCGATTGTAAGACCTCCCTGCAAGGTTGCCCCTCCCTTTACCTTGAGGGTCCCCTCCTTCGCGTCTTTTTCCACATGGGCACCCATTGCCTGTAAGATATCAATCACGCGTTTATCCCCTTGGCTGTCCTGAAAATCAAGAGAGGTCAGAAGCAAATCTGAATTGCTGAGTATGGCTGCTACCAGGGGAAAGGCTACTGCAGAGAAATCCGCAGGTATGGTAAACCTTCCTGGTGTATAGTGTTGCCCACCCCTGATATAAAATCTGGCATAGTCATCACTTCTCTCTACCTCTACTCCATAACGTTGCATCCAGTCCAGGGTTATCTGCACATAGGGAGTTTCCAAGGGGTTGTCTACCAATATCTCGGTATCTCTTTCTGCCAATGGGCTGGAAAGCAACAGGCTTGATACGTATTGGCTGTTGCTTCCGTTGAGCCTTGCCTTTCCCCCTTTCAAGACCCCCCTGATAACCACAGGTGGAGCTTCCTGTCCCTCCCTGGTCAGGAAAGCCGTCGCTCCAAGCGTATTCAGTGCATCAACCAGGCGCTTGATCGGCCGTCTCCTGATCTGCTCATCACCGGTAATCACCGTCCAGCCATCCACCAAGGCGGCAACTGAGGAGA